>NZ_JAAHGU010000007.1:6080-240836 GCF_010692685.1 Okeania sp. SIO2F5
AAGAAATAATATTTCCTTATATTTAATCAAGAACGGTTTTAACCAGAGGTAATTATCAATTATCCATTATCAATTAATGAAGGTTGTTGGGTTGCGCTATCGCTTAACCCAACCTACTACTTTTTTCTAGTTTTATTAAGTCAGTCTCTAAAGGTTTATGACCGTTTGATTCTGCAGTTACGTTGAATTGTTGTGGCATTATTTTCCTAATAATTGTGTTTTTTGTTAAATGTAAATAGGAGGGAACTTTGTAGGTTGGGTTGAGGAACGAAACCCAACACACACTTACCGAATAATTAATAATTAATAATTAAATAATTCGCGCCTTGAAGCCTCCCCTTTTAAGGGGAAAAAAGCGGTCGTTTGCGGAGCATTCCGCAGGATGGGATGGCGAGGTCTCCCGCTTTTAACAGAGCCGCTACGCTTTTCATGTCGCGCAGCGAAACGCCATATCCAATCGACCAAGAGAAGAAATAATATTTCCTTATATTTAATCAAGAACGGTTTTAACCAGAGGTAATTATCAATTATCCATTATCAATTAATGAAGGTTGTTGGGTTGCGCTATCGCTTAACCCAACCTACTACTTTTTTCTAGTTTTATTAAGTCAGTCTCTAAAGGTTTATGACCGTTTGATTCTGCAGTTACGTTGAATTGTTGTGGCATTATTTTCCTAATAATTGTGTTTTTTGTTAAATGTAAATAGGAGGGAACTTTGTCGGTTGGGTTGAGGAACGAAACCCAACATATACATTTTGCCCTTTGTCGGTTGGGTTGAGGAACCCAAACCCAACATATACATTTTGCCCTTTGTCGGTTGGGTTGAGGAACCCAAACCCAACATATACATCAGGAACAAAATCCAACAAATACTTACGGTTGTTGGGTTGTGCTATCGCTTAACCCAACCTACTACTTTTGACTTTTCATTTGAAACCCTAACATCTTACTTTTGACTTTTGAATTTTGACTTTTGAATTTGAAATTTTAACTTTCCAATTGTTGGCGATTCAAATAATAATAATGTCCCCGTTTCGCCATCAATTCTTCGTGATTTCCCTGCTCAATTAACACCCCCCTATCCAACACTAAAATTACATCAGCTTTTCTCACAGTAGATAAACGGTGAGCAATAATTAACGTAGTGCGACCCTGGAGAATACTATTCAAATTTGTCTGAATAATACGCTCCGACTCAACATCCAAATGAGAAGTCGCCTCATCAAAAACCAATAAACGAGGATTTCCCAACAAAGCACGAGCGATCGCTAATCTTTGCCGTTGACCACCAGATAACAAACCCCCACCTTCGCCAATCTGAGTTTCATAACCCATCGGCAACCTTTGAATAAATTCATCAGCACCAGCTAACTTTGCTGCTCCTACAATATCCTCAAGAGTTGCAGAGGGATGAGCAATAGTCAGATTTTCCCGAATAGTGCCACCAAATAAAAAAGTATCCTGGTCAACCACACCTACTTTGTTGCGCAGGGATGGCAAAGAAATCGTCGTTATATCATAACCATCAATCAAAATTTTACCATCAGTAGGCGGATATAACCCCAAAACCAACTTAGAAATCGTTGTTTTCCCAGACCCAGAACGCCCCACTAAAGCCACAGTTTGTCCCGCTTTTACCTCAAAACTCAAATTTTCCAAAACATTAATATCGCTTTCTGGGTGGTAACGGAAAGTCACATTATCAAAAATAATATTACCCTGTAACTCTACCAAATACTGACGCCCCTCTGATTGTAAATCTTCCTCTGGTTCAGTATCAATCACATCATTAATGCGCTCCACCGCAATAATCACCTCCTGTAATTGATTCCACAAAACCGTCAGTCGCTGAAAAGGACTAATCACAGTGCCAATCAACATATTAAAAGCCACCAACTGTCCAATAGTTAACTCCCCTTGAATAACCAACCATGCTCCAAACCAGAGTAACCCCGTCGTTACCAACGATTCAATAGTTAAACTAAACATTTGCAGTCGGTTGCTAATCACCTGTCCAGAAAAGTTTTTTCTAATTGACTTATTCAGAAATTCTTCCCATCGCCAGCGTACTGTTTGCTCAACTGCTAGAGACTTGACAGTACTTACACCAGTCAGAGATTGAATTAGATAACTACTTTCTTCAGCTAGAGCAGCAAATATTTCTCTAGAGATTTTTTGTAGGAAAGGTGTAGCAATAAGTGCTAATAAAAAAAACGGTGGCACAATAACCAATGCTAGTAAAGCCATTTTCCAACTATACCAGAACATTAGCCCTAAATAAATGAAAACTGTCAGCAAATCCAACACAATAGAAAGAGCTTCCCCAGTGAGGAAATTCTCAATTTTCCGATTTTCTTGAACCCGAGCAATAATATCCCCCACATAACGAGACTCGAAAAAACTCATAGGTAGTCGGAATGTGTGACGAATAAACCCCACAATCATTGCCAAATGGACTTTATTAGCTGTGTGGTCGAGCAGATATTGTCGCAAACCAGTCATTGCCACCTTAAATAAACCAAAGATGACTAAACCCAATCCCACTGCGGTTAGAGTTAGAGTGCTACCTTGAACAACTACCCGGTCTAGTAGTAGTTGGGTAAATAGAGGTGTAATTAATCCAAATATTTGAATTAGTAGAGAAGTGATAAATACTTCCAGTAGCACTTGTCCATGAGGACTGACCAACTCAAAGAATTGCCAGAAAGGAGTAGTGGAATTTTTGAGTTGTTTGATTAAAGCAGTAGGTTGTAGGAGTAGAGTGTAACCAGTCCAACAGGCTTTAAATTCTGGGTAAGTGAGATGGCGTTGACCAATAGCGGGGTCAGCAATGATGACCTGTTTAGGGGTTACTTCATAGACCACTACATAATGTTTACCTTCCCAGTGAGCGATCGCTGGTAATTTTTGTTTAGCTAGTTGGTCAAGACTTGCTTTTACTGGTCTGGTGGAATATCCGATACTTTCTGCTGCTGCAGATAATCCTCGTAGTGAAGCACCGTTACGGTCTACATTGGCAATGTCCCGCACGCGATTGACGCTGAAATTTTTACCCCAATAACGAGCAACCATAACTAAACAAGCAGCACCACAGTCGGAACCACTTTGTTGAGCAAAGAAAGGATAGCGTTTAGTGATGCGCTGCCAGAGATGACCTACTCGTTGGGTGGGACTAGGGAAATAGGCTTTGTTAATAGTTTTTTGTGGTTTTACCTCTGGTTGCCGATATTCAGTTATATTCGCTTCTGGCAGATTTTCATCAGAGGAATGGGCAGTTTCTGGCTCACCTTTTTTTTGTAGAGAATCGAGTTTGAGAGCAACTTGATGAAGATGTTCTCGGATTTCCGGGTGTTTTTGAATTAGTGGAAGAAGAGTTTCTCCAGGGAGATAGGAAAGTTTGAGGTTTACTGATGCTCTTGCTGAGTAGGGTTGAAAGGAATGATTAGGAAATAGAGTAGATTCCCCAAATGAAGTTCCTGCTTTGAGGGTGGTAATTAATTCACCCTGACTATCTAATAGTCTAACTTTGCCCACAGTTACAATATATATTCCTGGTTGAGCATCTGCTGTTTCCCAAAATAGACCGACTTTTGGTGTTAAGTATTCTGTAGTTTTAAAGCAATTTTCTATTTCTTTTTGTGAAAGTTGATATCCCAAGACATCAGTAAGCTGCCCCTGAGTCAAAGCAGGAGTAGATGCATTTTGAACCATAACTCAAAATTTTATTTACTATTAGTTATTAAAAGTGTGGAAACTTAATATTTTCAGGGACGGGTTATAGCAACCGCTAAGACCCTTAGAACGTAGACTGATGATGAAACCAGACAGGGAAATCTTTTCCCTCCTGTTCCCTGTTCCCTGTTCCCTCTCTTGGTGCGCGTTCCCTTGCGTCTGTCGCCGACGCGGGGTCGCACCGCTGTTCCCTGTTCCCTCGTATAAGATTTTGGTCTGAGTTCAGATCGCGAATCACAATATTTTTCCCATTAACATCTTGACCAGACATTTCTTCAGCTTTCGTTGGTTTTGGTCTAGTCGATAAACCCATTTGTTTGAGTAAGCGGTTAATATGGCGATCGCTCAATTGTATGCCAAATTCTTTTGCTAAATGTTTACCTAACCAATTAGCAGTCCACCGCTGGAATACATAACCAAATTCCTTGGGACTATTAGTTACTAACTCTTTCAAGCGTTCTAAATATTCTTCGTTAACTTCTTGGGGGCGACCTATGGGATGATTGTTCCATTGGTGAGCTTGACCAGATTTAGCAACAAGTATCCAATGTCTAGCGGTACCAGGAGAACAACCTATAGCTTTACAGATTTGACTTTGGCTTTTGCCTTCATCTGCTAGTAGCATGATTTCTATTCTCTGGCGATATTGCCACGACAACTTATCATCTAGATTTTTTTCTAGAAGTTTACGCTGAAAAGATGTTAAGCACTTTCCATGGACATCTGACTTACTCATTTTGACTTGCGAGTTTGAGCGATCGGACAACATAGGTTTTATAGTTATTTGTTTATAACTCCGGTGTTTTTTAGAGTAAAGATATTTCTCAGCTACAGTTACTTATGCAATTTTGTCTTTTTAATTGGAAAAAGTAGACCACAGTAGGGGCAAATGGCCATTTCCCCCTACTGGTAGATTTTTTTCTAGAAGTTTACGCTGAAAAGATGTTAAGCACTTTCCATGGACATCTGATTTACTCATTTTGACTTGCGAGTTTGAGCGATCGGACAACATAGGTTTTATAGTTATTTGTTTATAACTCCAGTGTTTCTTGGAGTAAAGATATTTCTCAGCTACAGTTACTTATGCAATTTTGTCTTTATTAATTGGAAAGTAGACCACAGTAGGGGCAAATGGCCATTTCCCCCTACTGGTAGATTTTTTTCTAGAAGTTTACGCTGAAAAGATGTTAAGCACTTTCCATGGACATCTGATTTACTCATTTTGACTTGGGAAATTGAGCGATCGGATAACATAGGTTTATAGTTATTTGTGTATAACTCCAGTGTTTCTTGGAGTAAAGATATTTCTCAGCTACAGTTACTTATGCAATTTTGTCTTTTTAATTGGAAAAAGTAGACCACAGTAGGGGCAAATGGCCATTTCCCCCTACTGGTAGATTTTTTTCTAGAAGTTTACGCTGAAAAGATGTTAAGCACTTTCCATGGACATCTGATTTACTCATTTTGACTTGGGAAATTGAGCGATCGGATAACATAGGTTTATAGTTATTTGTGTATAACTCCAGTGTTTCTTGGAGTAAAGATATTTCTCAGCTACAGTTACTTATGCAATTTTGTCTTTATTAATTGAAAAGTAGACCACAGTAGGGGCAAATGGCCATTTCCCCTACAGGATTTTTGTTGTGACGTGAGGTCAGAGATCGGCAAAAGCGCTGTAAAATTCAGACAACGCCAGATTGTTTCTTCTCTCCTAAATAAATAAACGCTTTCTTCCTTCTTCGCTTATAATAATTGTTAAGATTTTTGAAAGCAGTCGTCATTTTTCTAATTTTCTTAGGTTATTATATAAATCTGGATAATTACTGGTAAAAAAACTTTCTCTTTCTCTTCTCCTTTCTTCTCTCCTGACTCCTGACTTCTGTACGTCGCCAATCCGACGGCTCCCCTACCTGACTCCTTCGTCGTTTATTTATAACTGTTCAACCGGACATGATATTATTGCAGCGTTGGAAGATTGGCAAAAGAGTAAATAGAGTTTGAGGAGTCAGAAATCAGGATAAAACCGGATTTATTTTCATTCAAGAAATTTCGTGGATCAACCCGGTTTCTAGGTAAGTCCTATGGGTGGTGGTGCATAGTAATGGTAGAGAGAGTGTGGGGAGATGGCGACCCACCCCTAACCCCGACCGTGGAGGGGAGTATGGGAGAAATTAAAAAATATATATCTTCACCAAAACCCATGCAGGACTACCGTCCTATGTATATAATATCTTATATCAAATCCGGTTGAATATTTTTTATATAGTTGTGAGAGTAGGAGACCCACCCCTAACCCAACCCACCCCTAACCCTCCGGTGGAGGGGAATAGGGGAGATTGAAGGCTTGAAGTATAGTTATAAACATATACTATATAACCGGATTCTATATTAGACATCTCCACCAAAAGAGTGAGTAGGCAGCTTTGCTGTAGGCAGTAGGGAACCCACCCCTCGCCCCTCCCCCTCCACCGGAGGGGAAATAATTGATAATTTATGTGTGAGAATTGATTTGATTTTTGATTTTTACCAGATGTCTATTAGTTATCATCATCGTCATCGTCGTCATCATCATCATAGTCATCATCTGACCGAATATTAATTACACTTCCATCTTGGCGAGTAATAGAATAAGCATCAAAATCATCATCGTCGTACTCTCCTATTACTGTTACTTGCTCTCCCACTGATAAGTTTGTGAGTTCCCGATCGTCAGTATCAACTAAAATTTGTCCTGTGCCATCATCAAGCATAAATTCATCACCCGAAATTCCTATGACTTGCCCGGAAATAGTTGCATTGTCACCACGTTGTAATTCTCCTATGGGAGTTTTAGCAAGAGTAGGGGTGACAATGACAATTGAGAAAAAACTTATATAAGCAGCGATCGCTCCTGTTAAACTTTTTGCTACCCTACCAACTTTAATAAAATTCATGGTAATTAACCTATTATAACTTTTTTTCAATTGAATCTATGGAATATTTTAGTCGTCATCACGATCGTTATCATCCCAGAAAGACTCATCATCATCGTCATCATACCAGAAAAACTCATCATTATCAACTATCCCTGCCACCGTACCGAAAATTGGATTTCCTTGAGGAGGGATAATAGGGTTAAATTCTGGAGGTGGTGGCAATATAGGTGTATTGCTAAAAATTGGGTTTCCTTGGGGAGGAATAACAGGGTTAAATTCTGGAGGTGGTTCCAATGTAGGTGTATTGCTAAAAATAACGGAACCATCTGGACGAGTAATAGAGAAAGCATCAAAATTATCATTATCAAAGATGCCCACTACATTTACTTGTTCCCCTGGTACTAAATTTAAGAATTGATTATCTGGTAAATCTGCATCCACTAATATTTGAGTACCGTTACCATCCTGTAGGAGAAATTCATCATTATCAACTATTCCTACCACCGTACCGAAAATTGGATTTCCTTGAGGAGGGATAACAGGGTTCAATACTGGAGGTGGGGGCAATACAGGGTTCAATACTGGAGCTGGAGGGAATACAGGTGTATTAGTAAACACAGGTGAACCATCTAGACGGGTGACAGAGAAAGCATCAAAATCATCATCATCAAAATTTCCTACTAAATTTACTTGTTCCCCTGGTACTAAATTTAAGAATTGACTATTTGGTAAATCTGTATCCACTAAGATTTGAGTACCGTTAGCATCCTGTAGGAGAAATTCATTATTATCAACTACACCTACCACCGTACCGAAAAGTTGGCTTGCTGGGGGAGCGGTAAACACAAGGGAACCGTCTGGACGGGTGACAGAGAAAGCCTCAAAATCATTATCATCAAAGATTCCCGTCACATTTACTTGTTCTCCTGGTACTAAACTTAAGAATTGATTATCTGGTAAATTTGTATCCACTAAGATTTGAGTACCGTTAGCATCCTGTAGGAGAAATTCATCATTATCAACTATCCCTACCACCGTACCGAAAATCGGATTTCCTTGGGGAGGGATAACAGGGTTAGATACTGGGGAAGGGGGATTAGCTATTCCTCCTGTAATGGGGTCTAATGCTGCTTGTGGGGGCGCTGGAAGCGGGGGAGTTTGACTACCTAAAATAATTGAATTATCTGGTCTAGTCATAAATATAGTATCAATTTCAAGGCCATCAAATTCAGCAACTAAGACATTTACGGGATCCCCGATATTTAAGCCTAATTGATTAGCGTCCAAAGGTGAGGTGTCTACAATAGTGCTACCACCGCTAAAATTTAGGGTAAAGTCTTCTCCATTATCTACGAAACCAGCTACAATTCCACTTATAGTCGAGCCTGGTTGAATCTGCATAAAAGTTAAATTTAAGTCGTCCATTTTTCTTCACTTTGTGAACTTGATAAATTTACTTATTAAAGGGGAAAATAGAAAACCTTAATAATATTTTAATAACACTAAAAAACCATTTACGCAACATTCCGAAGGAAAAGTCGGTCTAAACTAATGATTTTTATCTCTTATATTTATGATAAGATTGTAATATTTGACTCAATTATAAAATAAAAGTAGCAATTTTTGTTAAAATATTTATTTACTCAAAATACCTATGACAACAACTAAAACAAAACAAATAAATTGGAATGCCCTAGCATCAGAACTAACAAATATCGAAATTATTACCGAGCCAAATCAAGTCACCAAACTATCCTTAGACTATTATCATTTCAGTCCAATTTTACAATCGCAACTAAAAGATAAAAAAGCTAATTTAATTGTCCGCCCTACCAATGAAGCAGAGGTTTTACAAATAGCTAAAACTTGCGTTAAATATCAAGCACCTTTAACAGTTAGAGGTGCTGGAACTGGTAATTATGGGCAATGTATTCCTTTAGAAGGAGGGGTAGTTCTCGACACTACAAAAATGAATAATATTAATTGGATTAAACCAGGTTTATCTTGCGTCGAACCAGGAGTAAAATTAATAGCATTAGATAAAAAAACCAGAGAAATTGGTTGGGAATTAAGAATGTCTCCTTCAACTTATCGCACTGCTACAATTGGCGGTTTTATCGGTGGTGGTAGTAGTGGAATTGGCTCAATTAATTATGGTGGATTACGCGAGCGTGGCAATGTTTCTGCTGTCCGAGTTGTTACTATGGAAGAGGAACCAAGAGTTATAGAATTGCGTGGCGATGAGGTACAAAAAGTTAATCATGCTTATGGAACAAATGGAATTATTACTCAATTAGAAATACCTTTAGCTCCTACTTATCCTTGGGCAGAATTAATAGTAACTTTTGACGACTTTATGACCTGTGCAAAATTCGCTCAAGCATTGGGAGATAGTGATGGAATTGTCAAAAAATTAATTACTGTTTTTGCTTGGCCGATACCTAGTTTTTTTGCTGGGGTAAAAAGTTCAATTCCTGAAGGAAAACATTGTGCTTTTTTGATGGTATCTGAATATAGTTTGGAGTCTTTTCAGGATTTAGTTAAAGAATTTAAGGGTGAAATTTGTTATGAAAAAACTGCTGAAGAGGCAAGTAAGGGTACGCCAATATATGAATTTACTTGGAATCATACGACGTTACACGGTCGGAGTGTAGATACAAATTTGACTTATTTACAAAGTGGTTTTCCTGCTGATAGAAATCTAGCACTTGTAGAAAAAATGTATCGGCATTTTGGTGATGAAGTAATCATGCACTTAGAATTTATGCGAATGGATGGTCAAACTACACCAGTAGGATTACAAATTGTCCGTTATACTTCAGAAGAACGACTAAATGAAATTATTGAATATCACGAAAAAAATGGGGTAAATATTTTTAATCCTCATACCTATATTTTGGAAGATGGAGGAATGAAAACCACAGATTTTGAGCAGTTAGAATTTAAGAAAAAGGTAGACCCCTACGGATTATTAAATCCTGGAAAAATGAAAGCTTGGTTAGAGAGATAGAAAAAATTATTAGAGTTTTTCTATGGAGGTAAGGAGCAGACTTATTTCCTCTGTTAGAAAAAAGCTCAACTGCTCAAGATGATTTAATGAAGGAAAAAATAACTCGTCATATCAAATCCGGTAGGATCGGGATAAAATTTTTTGAAGGTAGGAGTCAGAAGTAAAGACGATAGCAATCGCTCTTGAATAGACAGTAAAAAATCAAAAAATAAGCGTTGGCGGAGTCTAGCGACAGCTATCTCGCTACTGGTTGATAGTGAAGGTGAACAATCCGGGGGAGTTATTGATGTTTGGAAGTTTCAAATACAGGATAAAGATAAAGATGTTGCAGTTTGACTCTAGCATCGAAGCGTGGAAAAACGCCAAACCACCTTGCTAAGATTTTGATTCCGCTGTTGATTCCAGGTTTCTAACTCTTGGCGTAACTGCTCAGTAGTAGGAATATGTCTATCTCGCCATGTTTAAAGATTGTAAAACAGGTGGATATAATCTAGAGGGAAGTCTAGGTAATGTACAAGGTTTGATTAATTTAATTTGACTGATCGCTATTGCTGATACTGGTTGATTTTATCAAGGTAAATTTATCAAAAAATCCGGTGTTCAAAATTACATTTGTAGATGAACAGAAGCTCAAAGAAAATATAGAATACGGGGATTGCTGGGGATTATTTAGTTGATATTGTTAACAGATAATTAACCTGAATCCTCAAAAAAAGTCTGATGTTTACAGGGGATTAAAAGCTCTGTCAATGTTAGATAATATTTAACTATTTACACTCAACGTCTTACCTTTCATCTAATTATTAAACAATTTTAAATTGACTTACATAAATGTTCTCGTTTCCCTAGGGACGTTGCACGCAAAGTCCCTACTGCTCCCTGCTCCCTACTGTACTTCATAAACCACCGAATACACTGTCAAACTCCCTTTTTCATTGTCTCTAGCATACTGGATTAAGACTTGATTCTCATGCCTGTAATGTTTTATATCATGTCCGGTTAAACAGTGATAAATAAATAACTAGGGAGGAGTCAGTCCTCAGTCCTCAGTCCTCAGGAGGAAAGAGGGAAGAAAGAAGAACAACTGGAGTTGAAGGAGAAAGTTTTTTTATAACTAATTATCCGGACATGATATTAGAGATTATCTGACAAAAGAATCTTAAGAAGTTCTATTGTAATTAATTAAATAGATTGAATATGAGATAATAGATTATATTCTTATAGTTATCCTTCCAAGAGCTAGTGGAAAAAGCAATGGATGATCTCGCTTCAGACATATTAATATGATGTGTTTTAACTATCAATACACAGTTGCAAACAAACTACACATTTAGTTTGCTTCTTATTTTTAGTCACTGTAAGAGTGCAAAATTTACTAAATCCTTCTATTTTTCTTATGCGCTTTTAGAAATATATGCAAGTTAAATGTTCAATTACTGATTTAATATTTTGATTGATTTGTTGGTAAATAATATTATAAATTGACGAAAAAAAATCAGTATAAAACGATGCAAAAAGTCAATTAACACTCTGACATACTGAATTATAGTATCTCCAAAGGTACTGTGATTTCCGAGAAAAATTTAGAGAAAACGGTAAACATTTTTTTTCTGCAAACCCGAATTAATCTCAATTAGTTATATAGAATTATCCCTCCGATCAAGCAAAAATTTATTAGGGGATAGTATATTTATTTGTCTAGCATTAATAACTTTAGGGTTAGTATGCTTTCTCGAAAAGCAGAATAGACGGCTGAAAAGTTATTAATTATAGGAGTAATTAGGAGTAATATAATAGTGAAGAATAAAGTATTTCCAGTAAAACAAACAAACAAGAGAAAAAGCAATTATTCTACTTTTAACCAATGGTTAAAATCTCTAAGTCTAAGCATAATTCCTGCTCTTTTAACTGCTTTACCAGTGAATGCAGCACAGCAGATTTCTCTAGGTCATAAAGATCTAAATATTTTGATTCCTGTATCAGCATTAGAAAATTATGCCAAAACGGGAGAAATTAGCTATGAACTAGCTAGTTATATGCTACTGTTAGAAGCTGAAAAAGAAGATAAATATCGGGATCTATTACAAAACCGCTATAATTTTCCTCCTCAGATAGTCTCTCAATTTATCAATTCCCCTATGGGAGAATTATTCCTGAAAAACTTAGGGAAAGTAATCAAAACTTCATCAAATTCTGAGAATGAGAATTTAACTACTGTTGAAAATGGTGCTGAGGAAATTAGAACTGCTTTATTAAAGGCGGCAAATGATCCTGAAGGCTTAACTATCATAAATTTTATCCGTCATTTTCCCCGCAACACTATGTGGCTGGATACAAAAGAAGTCTTTGCTGTAACTGACAAAATTGCTGCTGTACAAGAAGATACAAAAACTTTTATAGAAACTGTAGCAAATCTGACACAAACAGAAGCTTACAAAGAAGAAAAAGTAGATTTTTCTCGTTTACCAGATATTAGGAAAAAAGGAAAATATAACTTTTCAAAGCAACAAATTATCCTGCAAGATGAAGGACGCGATCGCAATTTTTCAGTACAACTTTATTTACCTAATATCTCTTCAGCAGAAATATCAATTCCTGTAGTTGTAATTTCTCACGGTTTAGGTTCTAATGGAGTTAATTTTGAAAGTTTAGCTAAACATTTAGCTTCTTATGGATTTGCTGTTGCTCTACCCCAACATCCAGGTAGTGATTATGAATATATCCAGAAATTTTTAGCAGGTAAAACTAAGGATATGTTCCATGGCAATGAATTTATTGACCGCCCCTTGGATATTTCTTTCTTATTAAATCAATTAGAGCAGTTAAATCAATATCAATTCCACAATCAATTAAACCTGAAAAAGGTAGGTATATTTGGTCATTCTTTTGGTGCTTATACTGCTTTTGCTTTAGCAGGTGCAGAGATTAACTTTCAGCAACTAAAACAAGACTGTGGCCCACAAATGGAAGTTTTAAATATGTCGCTACTGCTACAGTGTCGTGCTTTGGAATTGAAGCCTCAAAAATATAATTTGAAAGATGATAGAATTGGAGGAATATTTGTACTCGATCCAGTCAATAGTAGTTTATTTGGAAAAGCTGGTTTGAGTCAGATTGAGTTACCTGTGTTGTGGGGAAGCGCAAGTGAAGATAAAATTACTCCTATTGTTTTAGAACAAGCAAACTCTTTTACTTGGTTGACAACTCCTGACAAATATTTGGTCTTAACAGAAGGAGCAGATCATATCAATATTGATTTTGAGGCAATTAGAGAAAATAGTTTCACTTCTCTAGCAGAGTTGATTCAACCAGATCCAGATGTAGTCAATGGTTATGCTAATGCTTTTGGTTTAGCATTCTTCCAAACCCATGTTGCCGATCGCCCTGAATATAGTTCATATTTACAAGCATCTTATGCTCAGACCATCGGCGAAAAACCTTTTAATCTGAGTTTTGTGCGGTCTTTGTCAGAAACTCAGTTAAGTAAAACATTGAAACAGGCAAGAAAAAACTAATTGAGATGATCTCCAGTTGGGTATCTAAAGAGCTATAGAAAATAATATGAGCAAACCTAAATCATTCCGCACATTATGATTATAATCATACACATTCAGACAGATGGTCAGAAAATTTTGTCCTGCTCTACATGAATTTGCAATCAGTTTTTTGATTACCTGTTGCCTGAGTAATATCATGTTGTTTAATAGCGCCATAGAACTCTGTTCCGCTTTCCTACAGAATGCTACGCAAACACAATCAAAAACTTTCTTCTCCTCTTGCTTCTTTTTCCCTACTGACTCCTGAGGACTGACTCCTTTCATTGTTAATTTGTAAGTATTCAACCGTTAGCGTAGCTCCCCCGGAGGGGGAACATGATATAAAGCACCATACTACTTATTTTTTGTGAGTTTACCTTTTAACTGATATCTAACTGTGGAATAAACTGCTTTGTAAGAAGCATTAATATTATATTCTTCTTTCAACCATTTTTGAATTTCTCCATAACTCTGAAAACCATTATTGGGGTCGTTAAGTCGTTTTTGTAACCCATCTCGCGCTTCTGGTGGGATTGCTGGTTTGCGCCCCCCACTTTGTTTGACTTGTAATAACCCCGATAATCCTTCCTTGCGATATTGTCTCAACCACCTTTGTACTGTAATCCGATTTACTCCTAAAGTAACTGCCAATTCTTTGACAGTTGTCACTTGACCAATTTTAAATAGATATAGTGCCTGAATCTTCTGAAAGCCACTAGCAGTTTTTTGGCCATTTAGCAATGTTTTGAGTTCTAGGACTGTTTCTGTAATTTCTATTTTACATACCCCGGCCATATTTGTTTCCTCTCAAGTCCATACTGCTATTCTCATATAAAAATCTTTTCTATCATATCTGTAGCATGCAAAAAAGTAAATTATTCTGATATTTTTTTTAACGAAGAGCAAAAAATATCAGGTAATACCATTGATCAAAAATAATGCTACAAAAATGAAATTGAAAATTTATATTTCGAAGAACCTAATCCAATTCTTTTTCCTACCTATTTCTATCATTTTTTTCCTTTAGATCTTCTTATCTCTTGATTTTACTATTGCGATAAAATTGGTATAAGATTAAGATATGGTAAATAAAAAAAACTAACGCCTAATACATGATTTGCTAATTGCTTTAGTGATGAAATTGAAAGGAGCAACTATGGGTCAAAGAAACCTAGTCAAAGTTATTATAGTTATCCTGGTTTTGGGTTACGGCATTTCAATTTTTTGGCTAAATAATGTACAAAAAAAATCCATAGCTCTAGCTCAAGCAAAAATAGCTAATTTAGGAGATATTAATCAAGATTCTGATGTTAATAAACTTAGAGCTGCTCTAACTCAATTGCCAGAAGCAATAGATATTTTAGAACAAGTTATTCAACTGCCTGGTGTACCCTTACAACCTGTATCTAGAGAAATAACTAAACTAAATTATCAACTCATTGCAGTCAAGCGAAAACTATATTTAGCAGAACATGGATTAATCTATTTAAGGTTAGCAAAACAATCTGCAATGGCTGCAGCTTTATTAGTACAAAATCCTCCTCATCCTGTTGATACTTGGTATCAAGCGCAGCAAAAATGGCAATACGCAATTAATTTATTAGAAAAAATTTCTGAAGAAAGTTTGTCATATTCAGAAGCTAGAGAAAAATTAAAGCTTTATCGAGAAAATTATCAAGTAATAACTCAAAGATTCAATATGGCTAAACAGGCAATTAATCTGAATAATCAGGCTAAACAAAAGATGGAAGCAGGAAATTATCAAGGTGCTATTCAGGATTTAAATCAAGCTATAAGTCTCAATCCTGGTCAAAGTGAAACTTACTTAAGTAGAGGAGTTGCTTATTCTCAACTAGGAAGGAGAATAGGAGCGATCGCTAACTTTAATAAGGCAATAGAAATTAATCCTGAAAATGCTAAAGCTTATTATTATCGAGGGGATGAATATCTACAAATAGGAGAGCAGAAAAAGGCTCTTCAAGATTTAAATAAATCTATCAAGATTGATGCTAATAATCCTAAGTCATACTTTAATAGAGGCATAGTTTACTACTTAATTGGAAATCAAAGTGAGGCGATGGAAAATTTTCAGCAGGCGGCTTTTTTCTTTGGATTGGATGGCGACTCTGATAATCAAAAAATTGCAGTAGATATGCTAGATAAATTTCAACAAAATTAGATTTAATTGGAGGAAGAGGAGTCAGTTAGGAGAGTAGGGGAGCGGGGGAGTAGGGGAGCGGGGGAGTGAGGGAAAAGTAAACATAATAATAATTAATGCGCTATTGTTTAACTAAGAGATAAATCTTTGCAGAAAAGGTAAATCTCATATTTATACTTGCTCTTTCTCTAATATCCAATCTTATTAATTAGCGATAATAAAAATGTGTTCTCTGATAAATTTATCCCTATTCGCTATTCACTATTCCCTGTTCCCTAAAATTTTTATTGTGGGTGTTTAAAGAGACATGATATGAAACTATAGCGTTTTTATTTGAGATGCGGAAACAGAGTCTTACTTAATAAGGGAACAGGGAACAGGGAATAGGGAATAGTAAAGAAGAGAAAACAGCATTAAATAGTAGCTTTGCACAATAATTAATGGATACTCAAGACAGCATTTTTTGATTAGAAGAAAGTTCAATCTAGATTTACATCTCATTTGAAAATACTATATAATTCCAATGCACAAATATGCAACGCTTCCCACACTTCCCACACTAATTCATCCCGCAAATATGCAACGCTATATTTTTCCTTCTTCCTTCTTCCTTCTTCCTTCTTCCTTCTTCCTTCTTCCTTCTTCTTGTAAGTCATAGCAAATACTCCCAAGCTTCATTAAGAATCTGACTTAGCAGTTGTCTTTGGGCCATATTTAATAAACGATCGTCCGCAAGAATCTCTGCCTTAATTTCCTCTATAGACTTTCCTTGAGAACGAGCAACATTAACTACGCCAGCTATAGCTACAGCGACAAGTTCATCGTTAACTGGCTGTCGTCGCAAAGCAATTACTTCTCCATCGCTTGTAGGTACAGGATAATTCATATCTACTCCCTTACTGTCTTTGAGATTTTGTCACTACTCTACTGATTGAGGCTAAACTATTTTGTAGGCTTGAACGAAGTTTACCAATTTAAGATAGTCATCTAGAGACAGATTTATCTTTACCTATCAAGAGAGACTAGAAACTTAAAAATATACTACCCAAAGAAAAATTTTCCTTGGGTATACTTAATGGTAGAAAATATTGTAAACTTTTATATTAGATTAAAGTTTTATCTAACAACTATAGCATAAATTAAAATATTGTCAATTTTAAGATTAAAAATTAATTCCCAAAAAAACAGATGAAAGAAATTCTCTACCTAGAGGTACCAACGTCAGATACAAAAACTGTTTGTCAATGGTTACAGCATAAATTTCAACCAGGGTTCGGTGATAAAATTCTTACTTCAGATGGTTTTGTTATGAAATTTTCTGAAGATCCTACTCAGGAATTTTCTGTATTTACCTGGTCATTACAACGCACTACTTATCTCAAAGTTTTTTCTCAAGGAAATATATCTTCGATAGAAAAACAATTCACTTCATCTTTGACTACCAACTTGAGAAAAGAATTTCCTTTAAATTATCCAGAACCTCCCATAATTGACCTATCAAATCAGTCAATTTTTACAGCTTTAGCATCTGATTATCCTCTGACTACAAAATACTTTCAAAAAATGCCTCAAGGGGAATACGATCTTAAACGTTTATACTGGTGGGAAAAACGTTGGCGAGAATCAGTTAAAAATCCTCAAACACCAAAACAAGTAGTGTGGAAAAAGGAGTTAGGAACAAATAATAATTCTGTTGAATATGACCTCATTTATGTTGGTGGTGCTCTGGGAGTTATTCATGCAGCTGTCATGGCAAAATTGGGGTACAAAGTATTATTATTGGAACGTTTGACTTTTGGTAAAATGAATCGAGAGTGGAATATTTCTCGCTCCGAACTACAAAGCTTAATTGACTTGGGTTTATTTACTGCTGCAGAAATAGAAGGTTTAATTGCCAGAGAATATAAAGACGGATTTAACAAATTTTTTGATAGTAATAACCCTGATTTTGCCAAAGCTGCAATTCTTCATACTCCTACAGTTTTAAATGTGGCATTAGATTCAGAAAAAGCACTCACTTTATGTGGGAGAAAACTACAAGAATCAGGAGGAAAAATTGTAGATGAAACAGAATTTATTAAAGCTGAAATTGAACCAGAAAAAGTTGTAGTTTATACTCAAAACCTATCTAACAAAACTGAACAAATTTTCTGTGGGCGTTTGTTAGTAGATGCTATGGGTACTGCTTCTCCCATCGCTTGGCAGTTAAATGGTAAACGTGCTTTTGATAGTATTTGTCCAACAGTTGGAGCAGTAATTAATGGCGGAATTGAACCAGAAGTGTGGGATTCAAATTATGGAGATGTTCTCAATAGTCATGGCGATATTTCTCGTGGCAGACAATTAATTTGGGAGCTGTTCCCTTGTGCTGGTAATGAGTTAGCAATTTATTTATTTCATTACCATCAAGTTCATCCTGAAAATCCTGGTTCTTTGTTAGAAATGTATGAGGATTTTTTCACAATTTTGCCAGAATATCGACGGTGTGACATGGATAAATTAGTCTGGAAAAAGCCAACCTTTGGTTATATTCCTGGGCATTTTAGTATCAAAGGTAGCGATCGCCAGGTAGCTTTTGACCGTTTAATTTGTATTGGCGATGCTGCTTCTCTCCAATCTCCTTTAGTGTTTACTGGTTTTGGTTCTTTAGTCAGAAATTTACCTCGTTTAACCGATCTTCTAAATACTGCTTTAAAATATGATTTACTCAGTGCGAATCACTTAAATCAAATTCGTGCTTATCAAAGTAATATTGCCGTTACTTGGTTATTTTCTAAAGGCATGATGGTACCAACTGGAAAGTTTTTACCTCCCCAAAGAATTAATTCTATATTGAATACATTTTTTGGATTATTAGCAGAGGAACCTCCAGAAGTAGCAGATACTTTTATTAAAGATAGAGCTAATTGGTTTACTTTTACAAGATTAGCTCTAAAAGCAGCTAGACAAAATCCTTATCTTTTATTGTGGATTCTAGATTTTATCAACTTTCAGGAAGTATTACTCTGGACAATAAGCTATATCAATTTCACTTTGTTTAGTTTAATGAATTTCCTATTAGGATGGTTGCCTAGTTTTGCCCGCTGGATTCAACCTTGGTTAGAATCTCGTTATCCTAGTTTATGGTTTTGGATATTAGCTAATAGTTATGCCTTAACTTATAATGTTGGTCAACCAAAAGTGAAATTTACACTACAAAAATCGGCGTTGGTGAATTAGTGTATGATATTAATCTCAAAAGTGAAATTTAAACTACAAAAATCGGCGTTGGTAAATTAGTGTATGATATTAATAGGACTTACGCAGATACGCCATATATAGTGTTCAAAACTGTTGTCCAATAGTTACTACACTCTATAAATAGTGCCTTTGCGTAAGTCCTGATTAATCGCGCATTACTTAGGAGTCAACCCACTCCTAACCCCTCCCAACCCACCCCTAACCCCTCCCAGGAGGGGAGGGGAAGTCAGTCGAAGATCCTCAGGAGGGAAGAAAGAATCAGAAACCCCGAGTAGAAGGAGAAAGTTTTTTGGTCGCGTAAAGGTCACGGAGTTCTATCGCGCTCTTATCCGTTAGCGTAGCTCCCCCGGAGGGGGAACATGATATCATACCTTGCTTTTCACCAACGCCCAAAAATCTAAACTTAGTATGCAAAATTAGATAAATTTAACGTAAGCATTTCCTGCGGAAAGCGCTTGCATTCAGCTATTAGCAGTCAGCGCTTTCTTCGGAATGCGCTTGCATTCAGCTATTATTAATAACTAATTATTTCTAAGATTTAGTCCGGAGACTTTGGTAGTAACTTTTATTCAAACTCAATTTCAAAGGTTGCTTTTACCTTCCCCAAAATTAATAGCTGACTGCTGAATGTTTACGCAAATATAGCAATTCCCAAAAAGAGTGAGGTACAAAATTTGTTTGTTGCGTGGGAGTAGGTAGGGACATTGCCTGCAACGTCCGTAGTCCCGAGGAAATAGAAAAGAAGAAAAACAACTTTACCTCAGTAACTTGATAAACACTATATTATACCAATTCCCAAAAATAATGCTATACTTCATGAGAACTTCAGTTATTAGGTAATTAACTTATGTCGAATAACCTTTTTACTACTTTGAGGTAAGTTAATGTTAATTATTCTTATGTTTAATTCTCCCTGTAGGGAAGTTGCATCCAACTTCCCTACCCACTCACCTACTCCCCTACTATGTGAAAATATAGAAAAGTTTTTGAGAAATGGTATTATTTGATTGCTAATTAACAACACAATCATCTCAAAATCAAATTTATGGATATGGTAAAGGGTTGAAAATAATTGGAAAATACATCTATTTGGGTGCATCTCACATTTGCAAAAATACTTTTTTCCTATATATTCCCTATTCCCTGTTGCCTGTTGCCTAAAAGCGATAAATTTTTGGCTTTATTCTTGCATTGAGATGCACCCATCTATTTTTACCCAACTTCACTCCATAGATTAGAACTAAAAATCTCAAACAATTATGCGGTTAGATTTAGAAGGATTAGAAATTACAAAGGGTGAACTTAAACATCTAAGTGGAGTAAGTTTAGGTAAAATATTGCTGCCGCCCACCAAAACTAAATATTTAATAGAAGGTTTGAAAAGTTTACTAATAGCTTTGCTTTTATTAGTTAGTTACTGGATGGTAGTAAAAATCTTAAATCAACACCATTTATTATTAATAGTTACTTATATAAGTATGGCAATAGGATTATTTTTAGAAGATATCTATAAAATATTTATGACTCGTAAAAATCAACCTCTGATTAAATTGTTTGAGGATGTAGATAAATATAATTCGATTGTTCAAGCGATCGTTATTAATGACAGAATTGAAGCCGCTGGGAACCCCCAAGTTCAATTAAGTAATCGCACTAAAATTATAGAAGCTCTACAACTAATTAGAGAAGATTTAATTAGAGCTTTGAAAACTGAGCGAATTATCCGGGAAAATCAGAAATTTGTTAATAAAAATACAGACTTATTTACCTTTAATTTTAATACTTTGACAGCTTTGCAAATTAATGACAAAGCTAGCGAACATGGAAAATTACTTAACGAAGCTTTAGAAATAGCAATTGAAGTTAGGGAAGAGATGAAAAAATTACAAAACGAACATTTGCTCAACTAAGGGACTTACAAGTAAAAAGCTGGTTTTTCCCCATCACTCTAATTATTTTGCCTTTCTCTAGTAATTTTAAAGATACTAACTGATAGTTTTAGGCTTAAGCAAACAATTAATTATTTGTCAATGATATGGCACATACTTTCTTGATTTTTGTTGCATAATTGTTCTGCTCTAACTAAGAATACTTATAGAACCCATTTGGTATCTTTGTCCGCAATTAAGTTTTTTTTACCAGGATTCAGGAATCATGATATGTAGAAAAGGAATAGGGGAAAAAGGTAAAAAAATACTCCCTACCTCCCTATATTCTCACCTCCTCATAGCTTCAATGATCGATTACTAATCTATACCAAAAAGGCAGTAAATTTGTCAGAAGTAGTAGCCCCAAAATTAGTCATAACCTACTAATTTGTAAATGCTGATCGAAGTCGTCTACTAACTGATATATAACCCCTAGCTACAGTCTTAATATATTTATACCTGATTTTTTGGAGTTGCAAATTATGGAATGATATTACCAAAAATTAGTTTATACTTTAACTAAAAAAACCTAATATTAATCATTCTAGCAATTGACTAATCCAAAATCAAATTCAATCAAAAATCTAAAATAATTTGTCACTGTACAACGCTGATTTTTTATAGTTTTGTCAACAGACAAGAAATTAATCAAAAAAATTCAACAACATCCCTATGGGATTATATTTCAAAGTATAGAGTACTCAGGGACATTATATCTTCAAGAGAAGCTTAAAAATACTTAAAAATATGCATAGGAGTGTTGAGACATTTGAGTTAGGTGAGTCATGCAAGTACCCATCAGAAAATAAACTACCATCATTGCAGCAGCAGATGTAGCAACTAAAATACCAGCTAGCATTAGGGAAAATTCTCGATGATTGAATGATTCCTGCATGAGATGCAGAGACCAAGCCACTAAGGCCACATCAAGTATTAGAATAGTGAATAACATAAGTTACATTTTGTAACAGTCCCTCTATTTTAACAACATTTCTTAAAAAAAACACCCTAATTTTTTTACTAAAAAAATATAAAAGTAACCTTAACCATGTCTCACAGGAACTTGATGGTTAGCCAAATAATCCTTAATTTCCGACACGCTTAGTTGACCATAATGAAGTAACGAAGCAAGTAAAGCAGCTTCTGCTCTACCCTCAGTTAAAGCCTCAAAAATGTGCTGACAGTTACCCGCACCACCAGAAGCAACCACTGGAATTTGAACATTCTCTGCTATAGCTCTAGTGAGCGCTAAATCATAACCAGCTTGGGTTCCATCAGCATCCATACTTGTAACAAGAAGCTCTCCTGCACCTCTTTTCTCCACTTCCAACGCCCAAGATATTGCATCTTTGCCAGTATTTTCTCGTCCACCCCGAACATAAACGTCCCATCCTAATTTATCTGGGTCTTGACGACGACGAGCATCAATAGCTACTACAATACACTGATTCCCAAAGCGGTCACTTGCCCGATCAATCAAGTCAGGATTACGCACCGCTGCTGAATTTATACTGACTTTATCTGCACCTGCTCTTAATAAATCTTTAATATTTTCTAAGGATTGGATACCACCACCAACTGTTAGAGGTATAAAAACCTGCTCTGCAGTCCTATAGACCACATCTATTATGGTACCTCGGTCTTCGTGAGTAGCAGTAATATCAAGAAATACCAATTCATCAGCACCAGCATCATTATATACTTGGGCTAGTTCTACAGGGTCTCCAGCATCTTGAAGATCAACAAAGTTGACACCTTTAACTACTCGACCTGCATTAACATCAAGACAAGGTAAAATTCTTTTGGCCAGCATAGAAATAAGTTAGTTATAAAGGAAGGAAGAAGAAAGAAGGAAGAAGAAAGAAGAAAGAAGTAAAGAAGAAAGAAGAAAGAAGGAAGAAGTAAATAATAAATAACAAAGAAGAAAGAAGAAAGAAGGAAGAAGAGAAAGTTTTTTTATCAAAATAATTGGGTTGCACAATCCCACCTTTTAAGGCGAAATGTTTTTGGAGTCTTGCTCAAATCCCAGTTACAAAAAACAACTTCTGACTTCTGACTTCTAACTTCTGACTTCGTTAAGTTAATCCTTCAATCACAGGATGGTAATAAAAAGCTAATCCCAAAACGGCATAAGCTGCTAATAATAAAGCTCCTTCTAACCAATCAGAACGACCATCAGAACTTACAGAATTAGCAATTAATACTGCTACTACTACTGCTACTAATTCAAAAGGATTAAAATTCAAATCCATTGGTTGACCCAGTAACAAACCCGCCAAAATTAACACTGGTGCTACAAATAAAGCAATCTGTAAACTAGAACCTACTGCCACTGAAACAGACAAATCCATTTTATTTTTCATCGCAACAGTAACTGCCGTAGCGTGTTCGGCAGCATTACCAATAATTGGAACTACAATTACACCAGTAAATAAAGTAGTTAATCCCAAAGTTTCTGTAGCTTCTTCGAGAGAATCAACCAATAATTCTGATTCAAATGCTACGGCTAAAGTTGCTACTAATAGTACAGAAATCCACAGTAATAAATTAGGTTTATGCTCAGATTTTTCTTCTGATTGAGTATTAGAATCTGATTCTTCTGGTTCATTACCTGCCACACCAACTTCATATAAATAAGAGTGAGTCTTCATGGAAAATAATAAGGTGAGTATATAAACAGCAATTAAAACTATTGCTACTGCACCCGACAGATTTTGCATCGTATTTTCACTAATACCATCAGAAGTAGCATTTACCGCTGTTGGAACTAAAATTGCAATTACAGCTAAGTTCATTGCTGAAGCATTTAAACGAGCTACTACGGACTGAAATTTTTGTTCTTTGAAACGTAGCCCACCTAAAAACATTGATAAACCCATTACTAACAATAAGTTACCAATAATAGAACCTGTAATACTCGCCTTAACTACGCTTACTAACCCAGCATTTAGAGCAATAATACCAATAATTAATTCTGTAGCATTTCCGAATGTAGCATTCAATAATCCACCTAAGTTAGGACCAAGAACAACAGCAATTTCTTCTGTCGCTGTACCCATCCAACCTGCTAAAGGAATAATTGCTATAGCAGATGTAATAAAGATAGCTGATGAACCCCATTCTAGGAAATTACCTGCAATTGAAATTGGAATAAATACTAATAAAATTGAAATGATTGTTTTTGTATTTAACATAAGGTGTAAATTACCAGTTTAGTGAATCAGAAATTAGGTAAAAATCAATCAATAGGGTTGGCTGAAAAGTATTTTGCGGGTGGGTATAATTTAGAGTTAAGAACTCAGGGGTTAGAAATCAGGATAAATACGAAAAACCCAAGCAAGAGATAGAAAAAATAGCCTATTTTTTTGGATATCCTAAACTGATTATAGCAAATTAGTAGTTGAAATGAGTTTAAACTCTTAAATAGCATAGGATTCAACCAAATAAAAATCCATTTTTCTGAGAATTGCTTTTTTGTATTCTCATAATCCTTGCGTAAAATTCTACCTCAATAATTTATCAATTCAAACCTGACAGAGCAATATAATCTCGATATCTTTCCAGTTTAGCTGATAGTTTTTGGCGGACTTGAAAATACATTTTTTGGTATACAGCACGAGTTGCCATTTCTTAGGAGTCAGGAGTCAGAATGAATAGCTTTAATACCGATTTTGAGGTAGGAAATTCTCTTTTTTGTCAAAGGGACATTTCCTTAACTTATCTTTATAATCGCACTTATTATTCGTAACATTCTTTTTTCAAATTGGTATTATACCAATAACGATTAAACCAATAAAGTATACTGATAAAAATACCTAAAAAATTAGATAACCAAGTTGATCTTCAGTCTTATATGTGTCAGGAAATTAGCTATGTACATTGGTGAACGAAAACTGATTTATTTAACGAAAAATTAAGCTTTTCCCACACATTTTACTTAGACAAATAAGCCTGTTAAAAATAGTGGGATAGGTTCATTCTATAATTACTTCAATATTCAATTTCCCCTACTGCCCTACTCCCCACTCACAACTTTATAATAAGTAGGGTTTGCGCTCAAAAGTCTTTTAGTAGGGGTAAGAGACAGGAGACAGGAGACAGGAGACAGGAGACAGGAGTAAGAATTGTCCCAAGATTGTTCTACCATAGTCAGCCCAAAATACTAGCTTTTTGATGCCTAGAGCTACAAAAAGCTGGCACTTTTTTGAACCCCAAAAAGGCTAATACCTTTATTTATCAATACTTTGAGAATTAATCAGCAAGCCCTAAGTATTCAACCGAATTTGATATTACTGTAGCAATCAACAGAAAATACTATTACTATTAAACATCTGGTGATATAGTCATTTAACCTTAGATTGAGACAAAGCTTTCTTGCTATGAGGGAGTTTCAGACAAAAAAACGTCTCATTTTTAAGTTAAACTACTATAATCAAAAATCAAATCAATTATCGCCCATAAATCATCAATTATTTCTCCCTACTCCCTCTTTTCAGCAGAGGTCTATTAATAAACAAAAATTAACCAAGGTCCACACCTAAAAATCTGTCTAGAAGTTTAGCTCGCCAGACATAACGTAATAATAAACACCAAACTAAAGCCACCCAACTAATCACAACATAATCATGGGCACTTAGTAAAGATAATTCAAAAAATTGACGTAGAGGCGGAACAGCTAAAATTACAACATAGATTCCTAACAAGGCCAAAGCAACTAGGGAATAACGCCAGTCTCTACTCAAAGGTTCTCCACCAACCCAAACCCTACTTGGGGGCTTCAGAAAAGGCACTAAGAGTAGACCACACAAAACCATAATAGTTACTAAGGCACTGCGAGGAACAGAAAGAAGCTGATTACTAATAACTACACTATTATCTATCAGATTATTTTCCTCAATAGATTCCAACACTGTCACAACTAAGTAACCCAAATAAACACCCAAAGCAACAAGAGTAAGACTCAAAGTAGCAGGTAAAGTAAAGTGGAGTAGCGATCGCACCAAACTACGACGAGGCAACATTCCCGACTTTGCCCACAGAGGAATACAAAAACTAGGAAAACCCACCGATATAAGAGTAACAACCGCACTATGCTTATTTAATAGTGGAAAAGTCCCACCAACAAATCCTGTAGCAAAAATCAATAAGGTGACACAAAACACCCTAATCATAAAAAGTTTCAGTACATCCTGTATACCATTACGAATGCGTTGTCCTTCCAGAAAAGTATGAGGCAAAGACCCAAAAGAATTTTTCAACAAAACAATATCCGCCACACTACGAGTGGCCTTACTACCACCCTCCATAGCGATCGCCAAATTTGCCTCTTTCAAAGACAGAACATCATTAACCCCATCTCCAATCATCGCTACATAATGACCCTGCTCCTTAAAACTGCGAATTAGTTTAGCTTTCTGATCCGGAGTAACACGGCCAAAAATTGTATTAGCTTCTGCAGCTTGAATAAACTGAGCTTCATCTAGTTCGGCCAACTCCGCCCCAGAAATAACTTGAATGTCTGAGCCAAGTCCAGCTTGTAAGGCCAAAGTAGCCACCGTCTGAGGATTATCTCCTGAAATTACCTTTACCTCTATTCCAGCTTCAGAAAAACCATGTATCGTTTCACGAGCTTCTGGCCTTAGTTCATCTTTAAAGCTAATAATTCCCAGAGGAGTTAATTGAACAGGTAGTTGTGGCTGTTCCAAATCATTATTCAAGCTATTAATATTTGGGCTGTGAGTAAATAAAAGGACTCGAAGACCCTGTTGGGCTAATTCTTGAATTTGCTGAGTAACTTCTGTACTTAGTGGTGTAACTGTCGCTAATACTTCTGGGGCACCAAGAATGTATGTTCCAGAATCTGAACTTTCTTTTTGACCTTCAAAACTCATACCGCTCCATTTACGAGCTGAAGTAAAAGGAATTTCTGCAATTAACTCCAGTCGATGTCCAGAGCACACTTCTTCTACAGCTTCAATTGTTTGATTTTTAGCAGTGGTACTAGCTGCATAATTACCTAATAAATGCCGTAACTTAATTTCATTAATTCTGATGGGATAGACTGCCTGTAAACGAATTCGATTAGATGTTAATGTGCCAGTTTTGTCCAAGCATAAAACATCTACATTACTCAACGATTCTACAGCATTAGCTTGCTGAATCAGAACTTCCTGCCCCACCATTTTGACTGCACCGAGGGCATAAGCAAGAGTAATAGCCAAATAAAGCCCACTTGGTACTAGGCCAGCAATTACCGCAGCATATTGAACGCTGTCAGCAAATGTATAAATCCTTATAAACCAGTTAATAGCAACAAGTATCCATAGAAAGCATGACAAGAGTAAAAATACTCTAATTACCAAGTTAATTTCCTGTTGTAGGGGGGTGTAAATTTGGCGGAATGCTCTGGCACTGACTGTTAATTGATAGGCCAAACTTTCAGTTCCTACTTTTTGAGCTTCATAACAAGCAGTGCCACTAACACAAAAACTACCAGAATAAACTGATTGTCCCACTTGTTTCGGAATTAGATCCGATTCTCCAGTTAGTAGCGATTCGTCCACTTCAATTCGGCCTTCTCCTACTATTTGGCCATCGACCACGATCTGATCTCCAGCTTGAGCAACTAATATATCCCCGACTACGATTTCACTGGGATCAATGTTTTGTTGTTTACTTTCTCGAATAACGGTAGCTAACGGTCTTGTTAATAGAGCAATTTGATCTAATTGTTGTTTAGCCCATATTTCTTGGCAAACACTAACTACAACTCCACCTAAAATAACCACGATCACAAGAAAAGCATCACCATAACGAGAAAGAAAGATTAAAACGAGACTAATAGTTAAGAAAACAGCATTGATAAAAGTAAATAAGTTTTCCTTTAGTATTTGGCTATAGGAGCGACTTGTATCTAATTTAACCTGATTTCCTAGACCCGCAGTACGACGAGCAATAACTTCATTTTCTGTAAGTCCTTGAGTAATTGAGGTTTGGTTGATATCTTGGCGATCGATCATGGCATTTGTGCTAAATATATATCTCAAAAAAAATTACGTGTTGACAGTTTCAGCAAAAGTTTTCGATATTCAGTTAATAGCCTTTTGGGGGCAATAAATTAACTGAACAGGACTTACCGAATAATTAATAATTAATAATTAATAATTAAATAATTCACGCCTTGAAGCCTCCCCTTTTAAGACGGTTTTAACCAGAGGTAATTATCAATGAATGAAGCATAATCACCACATACAGTAGGGGTTAACAGCCATTAACCCCTAGAATTGGTGTATATATAATTTCGTCTTTTGCGTAAGTCCTGCTGAAGTTGGTATAGCAGGGAACAGCGGTGCGAACCCGCGTCGGCGACATATGCACCTGGTTGCCCACCAAGAGAGAGAACAGTGGCAAAAGCTTTTCTGTGTCTCAGGTTCATCATCAACATAAGTCAAACACCAACTCGTTCCTTTCAAATTATCGCTTTTACCATTTTCTCATGGTTTTACATCAACTTGTATAGTAGGAAACAGACAATAAGCAAAAGCTGTGTAACCACTAAAAGGTTAGCATTTTTGCTTCATCTTGGGAAACTCCAAAACCGCACCCCTTAACGAAGTCAGAAGTCAGAAGTTAACCCACCCCCGCCCCTCCCAGGAGGGGAGCCAGGAGGGGAAGTAGGGGATTTGAGCTTCGCTCCAAAAATATTTCGCCTTAAAAGGCGGGGTGGCGCGACCCATATTATTTTGATCGCCGCGTCGGCGACAAAAGTCGGAACAAAGCGCTACCAGATCGCATCTGAGCAGCAAATCTAGCACCCCTTGGTATAGTAGGAAACAGACAATAAGCAAAAGTTGTGAAATCCCCTATAAGGTTAGCATTTTTGCTTTATCTTGAGAGACTACAAAATCGCACCCCTTAACGAAGTCAGAAGTTAACCCACCCCTAACCCAACCCACCCCCGCCCCTCCCAGGAGGGGAAGTAGGGGATTTGAGCTTCGCTCCAAAAATATTTCGCCATTTCCCGGGGGGAAAGAATTAGCCCTACATTTCAAAGGGATGACAAAAAATAAAGTTCAATATTTCAAAATTTCAAGCCTCTGACTTCAGGTACTGATAACTGATAACTGAAATGACCAGAACAACATTGATCAAATGAAAAGTAATATTACTAATGTACAGAAAATTATAAGTAGAATTAAGTTTTATAACTACAGCCTTGCTTTTTAACTAAGTTAGACTTTATAATACAAATCACAAACATAACCATTAAATCTTTTTGAACTCTGCAAGTAAGCTCTCAAAATTATATTAAACTTACGAAATTCTAACCTACCAAAATTAAGGCAAAGAAAAAGATAATTTTGTAGCTTTCTATATGAAAGAGCTTGGACAACTAATCAAGAGCATCTAACCACATAATCTGCCTTTCATAAACTCTGCAATAATGGCTAAAAGTAGAAAATGTAATTGATATTAAAGTAAATCAACTTAGATTTGGAGTTAAACAACTATATTCAATGTTGGAAAATAATTCTAAATCTATAGCAAGGAACGAGTTAGTTAGGAAATAGATTGATGATGAATCTGAGACTGAGAAAAGCTTTTGCTACTGTTCCCTGCTATAGCAGTTTCGTCAGAGTAAGACGAAGACAATAATTTATTATTGAAAATGGAGAATGCGATCGCATGGTTTCCTCATTTGAGAAGAAATTGAATCAACTTAACGACTCTCTTGTAGAAGTATCATTGTCTGAAACAACCAAAGACCGTACAACTTCTGTAGCACCTTCTAACACTGCTACAGGAATTTATGTAACTATCCACGGTCACTTCTATCAACCACCAAGAGAAAATCCTTACCTAGACGCTATCGAACGTCAACCTAGTGCAGCTCCAAACCATGACTGGAATGAGCGAATTTTACACGAATGCTATCGCCCCAATGCTTTTGCCAGAATCTTAAGCGAACGAGGAGAATTGGTGGGGATCGCCAATAACTTTGAATATCTGAGCTTCAATATCGGTCCAACCTTAATGAGTTGGTTAGAGCGTCACGATATGGAAGTCTATCAAAAAATTATCGAGGCAGACCGCAAAAGTTGCCAACGACTAGATGGACATGGCAATGCGATCGCCCAAGCATACAACCATATTATCTTGCCCCTAGCCAATGAACGAGATAAATACACTCAAATTCGGTGGGGTAAAGAAGACTTTCGCTCCAGGTTTGGTCGTGACCCAGAAGGAATGTGGCTAGCAGAAACGGCGATCGACTATCCTACCCTAGAAGTTTTAGTCACAGAAGGGATTCATTTTATCATCTTAGCACCTTCCCAAGCAGAACGTTGTCGCCCCTTCCCAAACTCAGAAAACGCAAATCCTGAATGGATAGAAGTAGGTGGCAGTCAAATTGACCCCACCCGACCTTATCGTTGTTTCTTACCAAATAACAGCGATAACTCCACAGAAATTCCATACATTGACATCTTCTTCTATGATGGTCCAATATCAAGAGATATGGGCTTCAACGATGTCCTAAATAGTTCCCATAACTTTGCCGGACGATTAGGCCAAGCTGTGCGGGGAGACCACCGACCCTCCCAATTGATTTCTGTTGCCACTGACGGCGAAACATTCGGTCATCACAAAAGCGGTACAGAAAAATGTCTTGCCTATGCTTTCTTAGGAGAATTTCCTCAGCGTGAGTGGAAAGTCACCAACTTTGCTCATTATCTCAGTATTAGTTCTCCTACTTGGGAAGTTGTTTTAAAACCAGTAACAGCTTGGAGTTGTTCTCATGGTGTTGACCGTTGGCAAGATGATTGTGGTTGCGGTGGTGGAGGCACCTGGAATCAAAAATGGCGCAGACCATTGCGAGATTCACTCAATTGGCTACGGGATCAATTTGTAGACATTTACGAAGATTTGGGTCGTCACTTCTTCAACGATGTTTGGGCAGCACGAGATGAATACGTTAAAGTAATTCTCGACCGCTCTATTACTAACATTAATAATTTCTTATCTAAACATCAAACCCACGAACTTACAGAAATAGAAAAAGTAGATGCTTTGCGTTTACTAGAAATGCAAAGACATTCACTATTAATGTTTACAAGTTGTGGCTGGTTTTTTGATGAAATATCCCGACCAGAAGGCACTCAAATTTTACGTTATGCAGCTAGGGCAATAGAATTAGCAGAGGATGTATCAGGGATACAGCTAGAACTTGAAAAAGAATTTATCGGGCGACTTGCTTTTGCCCCCAGTAATGTAGAGTTGTTCAAAACAGGTGATGAAGTTTATCGGCAATTAGTTACTACAGCTAAAATTAGTTTAGAGCAAGTAGCAGCTCACTACGCCATTAATTCTTTGTTTACTACTTATACTCGCGAACAGCGAATTTACTGCTATAACGCCAAGCAACATGATTATCAAATGCGACGCATGGGTAATCTAAGCCTAGCAGTTGGTCAGTTAGAGCTAGTTTCAGAAATTACACTAGAGTGTAAAAATTTTGTATTTGCTGTACTGCATTTGGGAGGATGGGATTTCCATTGCTGTATTCGACCCTTTAGCGGACAAATAGTTTATGATCAACTGAAACAAAAGCTATTTGATGCTTTGCAGGAAGCTAGTATAGCAAATGTGATTATGACTATGAGCGAGTTATTTGGCGAACGTTCATTTAGCCTGAAGGATCTATTTGCAGAGGAACGTCAACGAATAATGGGGCTACTGAGTCAGGAAACTCTCAATCGCCTGGATCAATTGTATAGTCAGGTGTACCGAGATAATTACAGCATAATGATGGCTTTCCACCGAGATAATTTACCTGTACCCCAAGAGTTACAGGTAGCTGCCGAAGTGGCATTAGGTCATAAGTTCTTAACAAGTGTACGGGGGTTAGAAGCGGAAAGTAGTGATGGAAAATTGAGCCAGAATCATTTGGCTGATTTAGAAGCTCTTGCTACTGAAGTAGGTCAACAGCAATGTCGGTTCTACAACCTGGAAGTTAAAGAAGCTTTAGAAAGGTTAATTGTTAGTTCACTCCGGCATATTTTGCATCAGAATGAACATCATCATGTAGAAGAAGATGTCTACAACTTAGAGCGAATTATTGAAGTAGGCGATCGATTAAATCTAGGTTTATCATTAACTAATGCTCAGGAAATTTATTTCCAATCTCTGGAGAATCATATTGTACCTTTGTGTTTAGGTTATCTTCAAAGGCGAAATAATGCTGACATACAAACTAATGGTGTAGAGGTAGGAGAAGCTTGGGAATTGCCTCAAATTAGCAAGTTATTACAATTAGGTAAGAAGCTGGCCATTGATGTGGATCAATGGCTGAATCAATTGTATTAATATCGTTTCTTTTTCACAGTAGAACTAAACTCTCTCCTTTTTCGGCTAAGGTGTGCATTAGTCGCATCTTTCTTAACATCTCGATTGATTTTGTTATGTTAGGTGCAAAAGCTGATTAGGAGGGAGTTTTGGACAATAAATAACCCGAAATCCTCTCTATAGCTAAAACTGGAGCGTTGCATCATCATGGGATGATTTTGATATCTGTCAAAAAATTTGTTTTAACCTATCAACATTTTCAGATAGGTGCAAATGTGATTATCATCCCGCAATTATGCAACGCCAATGATCAAAGGAGTCATTCATATCTGGCAGTGAAGAAAGCAAAGCATTAGACGGGCAGTATTCAAACCAGTGACCTAAGACGTCATCCATAATAGGTGTATTTACAGCACTTTCGAGGATAGTGAGGTACAGTAACAGTAATGATTGAATCAGTCAAATAATGTCTCATAGGCGATCGCTAAAGTCAAAATCAGAACTTAGTGATTTGGCCAAAATTAAATTTTGATCAATTATTAAAAATCTCATTTCTGTTCCTATATATGAAAGCTTATTCTCTCGATCTGAGAAAAAAAATTATGGAAACTTATTTGAATCAAAAAAGCTCAATTCGTCAACTGGCTGTTCGTTTTCAAGTAGCGAAAAGTTTTGTGCAAAAACTAATCAACAGATATACGTATGGCAGGTCATATAGATGCAAAATCTGATCGTCCAGGTCCAGGTCATAAATTAAAAGGTTCTCAAGAATTAATCTCAAAATTAGTTCCAGAAAAACCAGATGCTACTTTCAGAGAGTTATGTTCTAAAATTCAAGCTAAAACAGGAATAACTTTCAACAATTAATAATTAATAATTAATAATTACCTCTCCTTGAAAACAAGAGGATTGACTAATCATGAAAAATTTTTTTCTTTTTTCCCCTGAAAAGGGGAGGCGCATACCCACAATTTCTCGGTAAAAATGTTTTTCAAGTTTTTATGGACAATTTACCAGCTCATCAAGTTGAGGAAATCAGAAATATAATTGAAGAAGCTCCGAATAAAAGTGCTATATCTTTCTCCATATTCTCCTGAATTTAACCCAATTGAAAATTGTTGGTCAAAAATTAAAGAATATTTGCGAGGGGTTGCGGCTCGTACTAGAGATGATGCTCGAAATAGCATTAATTAATGGAAGCAATTGAGCAAGTGACTTTAACTGATATGAGAAATTGGTTCACTCATTGCTGTTACTGTACCTCACCATCCTCAAAAGTGCTGTAAATTGTGCCTTTAGTGTAACAAATACAAAACTTCTCAAGCTGTTGCTGGCTGAAATCAAAAAAAGTCCACCTCAAACAAGAAGTGGATTTATTTTTTTTGTATTTGATGAAATTGAAATTAGGATGCTACATAGTATTCTTGGGGTTGCACATTAAAGAATGATAATAGATTTTAAACTGTACATATATTGAGGAAAGAATTATCCAAAAATATCTACTTTCGGATTTTATCATCCCTGATTGTGCAACGCCGTATTCTTCCTTAATATTTCAACAATGGAAATTGAAAACACACTAAGGATATAACCAAAATTAAAACAATTGTCCAAGGAGCAAAAATAATACTCAAAAATAGACAAAGTAATGCTATCCCTGCTGTGACTATTTTGACAATCTCTTCAGTAGTATTGACATAAACATAAACGGCAAAGAAACAAATGATGAGACTCATCAATGAAGTCGAAATCATTACAACTACCTCAAATAATAGTAGTACGTTCCTTCGGGATAGATGATTTTGCTTAACTTACTCAAAGTAACCCATGCAAGATTGAAGCTTTATCTAGAACCTTGTTGAAGATAGGTATTTAAGTAAGTTTTTCTTTTTAGCTAATATTTCTAGCCCCTACTTCCGTCTTCCTCAAGCTCTTGGTTAATCAGCCAATCTACACTGTGGGAAAGATGAACGATGGATTTTGTTATTCAATCTAGTTTAGCTTTTTATTAAAGCATTGTCAAGAAAATAAATACTTATAGTAGGGAGTAGGGAGTAATTATATAACCTAACTCTATATGACTCTTAGAAAAAATATACTTAAAATGAGTAATTGTATCCATCTTGTCTATGGACCGGTTGGATATGGTTTCGAGATACAGACAAAATTTGATCCCCGTCTCGGATATCAAAGTTGCCTTTGCTTGTCNACATTAACTGTTTTTTCCGTGCTTGTGGACTTTGTGATCACCACAGAGAGGACATTCCATCATCGTTTCAACTATTAAGGGACAATGTTCATATTACCATTCCCACACTTTACTGATGCACTACCAAGCTGTTATAAGTAAAAAATGCACCCGGAAAAGCTTCAAGAATTTCGGGAGAAATTCTAGCAGGTTTACAAGCAAGATAATCACAACTAATTGGATTCAACAGTTATGGAGAAATTCAAAATTGGTTAATCGAAAAATCTCAAGTTCAAGTAGCCGATAAAACCGTTGATCAAATCGTCAGATACAAATTAAAAGCTCAACCTAAAACACCTCATCCTGATAATATTAATCAGATTATTTCCACTCTTTGCGGTTTTTCTGCAAGAAAACTATCCGCAAAGAATTGACGCTCACAAATATAAAGGACGTGATACCATACCTAACCCATTAATAATTAAAGCTTTAATCACCTGGCCAGATGTAATTTTTTCTTGATTATCTACTCCCAATTTTTGGTTAATTATTTCCACAATTCCTATCTCATCAATTAGTCCTGCTACTATTCCTAAGTGGTCAATATTTTCAACTGTTATTTCTTCGATTAAAGACATTTTTTTTATACTAAAAATAATGAGATCATCAGCTTTATGACCTCACTTGCAGTCACTAAACAACATAAGTAATTCTACTTAATTAAATACACAAGTTTCCTGTAACCTATTGTGAGACAAAATGAAGTGCGGAATGTGGGTTAATAAGATTTCATTGAGTAATTTATTAAGTTTACTATTTCTTCTATTGTATTACATTAAGTCGCAAAGTGCTGTATTATCGATTGGGTTAAACTTGTGGGAACAGTTCTACCAGATACCTATGATGCAGAAACTATGCCAGAGGTAGGAGAATTGGAGCAACTAGAAACCTTTGTCGGAAAAAAAATCAAATCTGGGTCTGGACTGCTGTAGACAATTTTCCAGCCGGTATTTTAGCCTGGGTAGTAGGAACCGTCAGGATTAATCATCGCAAAAAAGAAGAAATCTGGTGATCGCAACTCTTTAGATTTTAAGAAAGGTCTAACCATTGACCAGTCCATGGTTCGGAAAGTAGGACTATTAGCGCTAGTATATGCTTCAATTTTTTTACTAGCCAACCATTGATCGATATTATCTGCTCCTCGCTGCATTTCCAACAAAGCATTTTTTTTCAAATTATCCAGAATTAATTCACGGACAACTTGATAGCTATAAAAAGCAGCAATACTAACTACAAAAGTAGTACCTGCAACCAACAAACGTAACAGAAAACTACGAGTCGATTTCTTGTCTTGTAGATGATTTTTCCACCAAATATTTAACCTTTGACAAAGTTTTATTGTTGGTAGTTACTCTGTTCTAGTCATAGCTATTTTATTCTAGTTGATTGAATCAAATCATTAGTTTTTTTTTAAGCACCTTAATTCACTATAATTAATCAGCCTGATTTTTATTATACCAACTTGGTCTGCTCAAAAAGAATAACTTTGTAATGGTAATAGAAATAAATTCTTAATTCATCTATCATTTTTGATGATATATCATTCTCATTTTAAAATTATATTTATTGGTAATTATCCTATAACTACTAATAAAATTTTGATAGATATTAGGATATATAAGTCATCAGTCACTAAGTCATAACTTCAAATTTTTTGAAGTTAATTTAAATTATTATTTAACTGTAGACAATCTATGTTCTAATTGCGATAGCACCTCTTAAGATATATTATCATAAAGAAAATAAATTGCTCTTAAATTCTCAAAAGAGTAGTATAAAATTAATATCTAAAAACCAAAAACTTGATTATGAACAGCTCATTTTTGAATCGTCTCCATAGCCCAGAACGCCCAGTTATAGTCTTTGATGGTGCAATGGGTACTAATCTCCAAGTCCAAAATTTGACGGCTGAAGACTTCGGCGGTGCGGACTATGAAGGTTGTAACGAATATCTTGTCCATACTAAGCCAGAAGCCGTAGCTAAGGTCCACCGAGATTTCCTCGCCGCTGGTGCCGATGTGATAGAAACTGATACATTTGGTGGGACCAGACTTGTCTTGGCAGAATACGATTTAGCGGACAAAGCTTATTATTTGAATAAAACCGCAGCGGAGTTGGCAAAGTCTGTTACTGCGGAATTTTCTACCCCAGAAAAGCCTCGATTTGTTGCCGGGTCCATGGGACCAGGAACAAAATTACCTACCTTGGGACATATTGATTTTGACACCTTAAAAGATGGTTTTGCCGAACAAGCGGAAGGTCTTTGGGATGGGGGAGTAGATTTATTTCTTGTGGAAACTTGTCAGGATGTTTTACAGATAAAAGCTGCCCTAAATGGTATAGAAGAAACCTTTGCGAAAAAAGGTGAACGTCGCCCCATCATGGTGTCAATAACTATGGAAGCTTTTGGCACTATGTTAGTCGGTTCAGAAATTAATGCTGCTGTGACAATTTTAGAACCTTATTCTATTGATATTTTAGGATTAAATTGCGCTACTGGTCCTGATTTAATGAAGGAACATATTCGTTATTTGTCAGAAAATTCCCCTTTTGTTATTTCTTGTATTCCTAATGCTGGTTTACCAGAAAATATCGGCGGACAAGCTCACTACAGATTAACTCCTATAGAGTTGAAAATGGCATTAATGCACTTCGTTGAAGACCTGGGAGTGCAAGTTATCGGCGGTTGTTGTGGTACTCGTCCAGACCATATTAAAGCATTAGCTGAAATTACTGAAACTCTCACACCAAAAGAACGAGAATATAACTATATTCCATCAGCAGCTTCTATCTATTCTTCCGAAACTTACGAACAAGATAACTCCTTTTTAATTGTTGGGGAAAGACTGAATGCTAGTGGTTCTAAAAAATGTCGAACTTTACTCAATAATGAAGATTGGGATGGCTTAGTTGCCCTGGCAAAATCTCAGGTAAAAGAAGGGGCACATATTCTCGATGTTAACGTTGATTATGTGGGACGCGATGGGGTTAAAGATATGCACGAATTAGCATCTCGTTTAGTCACAAATGTTAATTTGCCTCTGATGTTAGACTCCACAGAATGGGAAAAAATGGAGGCGGGTTTAAAAGTTGCTGGCGGTAAATGTTTGCTCAATTCTACTAACTATGAAGATGGAGAACCTCGTTTTTTTAAAGTATTAGAATTGGCGAAAAAATATGGTGCTGGTGTGGTAGTTGGAACCATTGATGAAGATGGAATGGCGCGGACGGCAGATAAAAAATTTGAAATAGCAAAACGAGCTTATGATGCAGCAATAGAATACGGTATTCCTGCCCATGAATTGTTCTTTGATACCCTAGCTTTGCCAGTTTCTACAGGGATTGAAGAGGATAGGGAAAATGGAAAAGCTACTATTGAATCTATTAAAAGGATTCGGGAAGAGTTACCAGGTTGTCATATAATGCTTGGGGTTTCTAACATTTCATTCGGTTTAAATCCCGCAGCAAGACAAGTGTTGAACTCGGTATTTTTGCATGAAGCAATGGCAGTAGGTTTGGATGGTTCTATTGTTAGTGCCAGTAAAATTTTACCCATGTCAAAAATTGAACCAGAACAGCAAGAAGTTTGTCGGAAACTAATATATGACCAACGTGAATTTGATGGGGATATTTGTACTTACGATCCTCTGGCTGAGTTAACAACAATGTTCCAGGGTAAAACAACTAAAAAAGACCGTTCTGCCACACAAAATTTACCAATTGAAGAACGTTTAAAACAACATATTATTGATGGGGAACGTATCGGTTTAGAGGATGCTTTGGCAATAGCTTTAGAAACATATCCGCCCCTAGATATTATCAATGTCTATTTATTAGATGGCATGAAAGTAGTGGGAGAATTATTCGGTTCCGGACAAATGCAATTACCATTTGTATTGCAGTCTGCTCAAACTATGAAAGCAGCAGTTGCTTATCTACAACCTTTCATGGAAGCAGAAGAGTCAGGTGAGGATAATTCTAAGGGAACTTTCCTCATTGCAACTGTCAAAGGAGACGTTCACGATATTGGTAAAAATCTCGTAGATATCATTCTTTCCAACAACGGTTATCGGGTAATTAATTTAGGAATTAAACAACCAGTTGATAATATCATTGCTGCTTACCGCGAACATAATGCTGACTGCATCGCCATGAGTGGTTTATTGGTGAAGTCAACCGCATTTATGAAAGACAACTTGGAAACATTTAACGCAGAAGGTATTACCGTTCCCGTGATTTTAGGTGGTGCTGCTCTGACTCCGAAATTCGTCCATGAAGATTGCCAAAATACCTACAAAGGTAAAGTCGTTTATGGTAAAGATGCGTTTTCCGATTTGCATTTCATGGATAAGTTGATGCCAGCAAAATCAGAAAGTCAGTGGGATGATATTAAAGGTTTCTTGGGTGAGTTTGCCGAAGAAAACGGTAACGGTAACGGTAACGGTAAGGTTCATAGTAATGGTAATGGCAAAGTTGCTACTGAAGAAAAAGAGGAAACTAAACCTGATGTTCCAGTCGTAATAGATACACGACGTTCCGATGATGTAGCAGTAGATATCCCTCGCCCCACTCCTCCATTCTGGGGAACCAAGTTATTACAACCAGAAGATATGCCATTTGAGGAATTATTCTGGTATTTAGATTTGCAAGCGTTGATGGCAGGGCAATGGCAATTCCGTAAACCCCAAGGTCAACCACGGGAAGAATATAATGAGTTTTTAGCAGAAAAGGTTTATCCGATTCTGGAAACTTGGAAATCACGGGTAGTTAATGAGAAGTTGCTGTATCCCCAAGCAATTTATGGTTACTTCCCTTGTCAAGCAGAAGGAAATACACTTTTCATTTACGACTCCGACGAAATGAATAAGACTGGTAAAGCAACAACAGTTGTCAACAGTTTTGAGTTTCCACGGCAAAAATCAGGACGACGGTTGTGTATTGCAGACTTCTTTGCTCCCAAGGATTCGGGAATTATTGATGTGTTCCCGATGCACGCTGTAACAGTAGGAGAAATAGCGACTGAGTTTGCGCAGAAGTTGTTTGCTGCCGATCAGTATACAGATTATTTGTATTTCCACGGTATGGCGGTACAAACTGCCGAAGCGATGGCAGAATGGTTACACGCTCGGATTCGTCGGGAGTTAGGTTTCGGTGCAGGGGATGCAGATAATATTAAGGAGATTCTGAAACAGCGTTATCAAGGGTCGCGTTATAGTTTTGGTTATCCTGCTTGCCCGAATATGCAAGACCAGTTTAAGCAGTTAGACCTGTTGCAAGTAGATAGAATTGATATGTATATGGATGAGAGTGAGCAGCTTTATCCAGAACAGTCTACGACAGCGATTATTACTTATCATCCAGTGGCGAAGTATTTTAGTGCGTAGGTAGAGAAGAAGGAGTCAGGAGTCAGGAGACAGGAGTCAGGAGGGAAGAGGAGGAAGGAGGGAAGAAGGAGTCAGTAGACAGGAGTCAGGAGTCAGGAGGAAAGAGTGGGGTGCTTATCCCCCGCTACAAGAAACCCGGTTTCTTGAAGAAACCGGGTTTCTGAGTTCGCGATCGCCACTCAAAGACAGTATGGATATAGATAATAGTGATGAATAACTGCTAAGGAAATCATGTAGGGGCGGGTTTCATAGGGGATTATTGGGAAAACACATTGATTAGGTAAACCCGCCCCCAAACCTCACTGTATGGGGGGCAGGTTTAGATCAATAACTGAATTGCGTACAAAAGTTTCTGGTGAAACCCGCCCCTACAAATTCGGTGACGTTAATTTTAACCTGACTCCTTCTGACTATACTTCTTAGCCTTTACCCTTTCTATTCTTTATGCTTCCACCTAGCATTAAACCGCTAAGTGTGATAAAACCTAATGTGAGAGAAGGTTCGGGGGTTGATACTTGTTCGTCTCGTCGGTTCGTCTCCCAATTCGCAATATTTTCAAATTCCCTCAACACGCCACCCTGGCCGAAACGAAACCCGAGCTTCGGATCGCTGATATGTCCCCCCTCTAGCCCATATCTAGCCCAAGATAACAAAAAGGAATATTGGGGAGAATAAGAATATACTCGTGGCAGATTAATTGAAGTGATGCGATTTGTAATAGGATCGATATTAAGGATATTAAGATCTGTGGAGACCGAGTAAGTAAAATTAGAGTACCTTGTAAGGAAGTAGCTCCCAAAAGAGTAAGACTCGCCGTATGCGTCCCTTAAAGTCCACTCCCCAGTCAGCTCTCCGTCTTTCCCAGATATAATCCCGTCGTCTCCGAACTCGCCGCTCCAGTCTAATTCAAAAACCACGTCGCCGTCTCCGTTTTTAAACTCAGTGGTAAACGATGCTGCTTGTGCTGAAGGAGCTAGGAGGGAAAAGGTTGCTCCCAGGGAAACCGTCGCACCAGCGATCGCTGCAAGGATTTGCTTGCTTAAGTTACTTAAATTCATGTTGATTATTTCTGTGTATGTATGTGTATGAAAAACTTTGGGCGTGAAAAACATGAAGATTGCACCTTTCATAATATTACCCCCCCCAATTTTATATATCAAGGGGATGATTGCAAACTTTACCAAATCTTTAAAAATTGCAGAAATTACTTACTTTTTAATGTCAAAATTTGTTATTTGATTGATGGAAAAGTGGCAAATTAAGTGCAGCATCCGTAATCAGTTATCAGTTATCAGTTATCAGTTTTGAGTTTTTAGCTGCCAGTTGACTCTGATATAAAAAGGAAATAAGACTGATAATTTATGATTATGACATTCTCAAGTCAGTTACAGATAATTACGATACTCAAGTCATTGCGACTGGAAGGAAGTGGAACGTTTGCGGAGCATTTCCAACGGAAAAACCCAACAATAGTAAGGCACTAAGGCGCGTGTTGGGTTTCACTATCGTTCTACCCAACCTACAGTTACTTTATAAGTTTGGAAAATTTCTTCAGGAGTTTTAGACCTATAAATAAAGTCATAAAGGATAGTTTCAATTATCAATATATGACTCCCTCCAAAAACTTGATTTTTCGTTATGACAATACTAGACACCATAAAAAGCTAAATTTGCCCAACTTTCCTCATCATAAACATGATGGAAGTGAAGATAATGTTATTTCCTCAAATGCTCCTACTTTGGTAGACGTATTACAGGAGATTGAAAGTTTTGCATAAGCATTGCAATTCTGAGATAGAGTAATTTTAATGAATTAATCTACAAGATTAATTGAGGTAATTAAACATGAAATTAATAGCAACAGAACAAGGCTTATTAATACCTCAAGAATTGTTAGGAGAAAGCCAATAATTTGAATTTTTCAAGAAAAAGGGAAAATTATTATCTCCAGCATCAAAAAACACCTTCTATTTGGGATTTCGGTAAAAATCCTGTGGAATGTAATGTAACAGATGGCGCAATTAATCACGACAGTTATCTGTATAATCAACAATGAAAAAAGTCGGTTTTTGTGATTATTTTATATATAGAAAACTTCAAATCAATTGAAGAACTTTTATAGGAGATAAATATGCCAGAACTTAAGATTAAATGCCAGCACCCAGAATTATTAAAAAACACCATTGAAAATATGATATCTGACAGGGTAAAATCCCTGAAATCAGGAATTGTTAAAACAAAAAAAAGAATCTTAGAATTTGAAGAAAAATATCAGTTATCCACTCAAGAATTTCTGCTTCGATATGAAAATGACGAATTTGAAGAAACTTTAGAATTAGATGAATGGATAGGGGAAGCTTTGATGTTGAAACGACTGGAAGAAAAGATAGATACATTGGGAGATATTGAGTTTGTTATTTGAAGATTACTTGCAGGAACTTCACGATTTAATCGTAGCTTGTGAAGTAGTGCAACATTTTCAGATTATACCCTCTCAACGAAGTGATTTTGAAGGTATGATTCGAGGCGAAATCAAGTTTCTAGATAATTCTGTTTTAATGGTGCGAGAATTTGTAGATGTGGAATTAACAATAAACCGCGATATGTATTCGTATCAATATATGACAGCTTCAAATAATCTGATTTTCCGCTATGATAATACGAGGCATCATAAAAAGCTAAACTTACCAAATTTTCCTCACCATAAACATGAGGGTATTCAAGATAATGTGATTTCCTCAAATGCCCCTACTTTGGTAGAGGTATTAGAGGAAATTGACAATCTTTTGAAGTAGTTATAGCTTGTTGCTCGACTTCTATTGTAAGGACGAATGCCATTCGCCCCTACTAAATATTATGTTGGTTCTGCGTAAGTCCTGATTTTTTAAACTAACCCATTTTTGATAATGCTAGTCAACTGATTTTCGACTTCACTCATATAATCGGTTAATCCTGTACTAAGACCTCTGTTTCGTAAAATTTCCAAATCCGTCTCTTCCCAACACTTCCTTTCTCTTTCAAAGTCTCCTCCTGTAAGTTTTTCCAGCACCACTTTAGGATTTCTAATACGATCCGATTCTTCTTTTGAATTGGAGCGCAGTCTATGAGACTCCTGACAAGGATCGAAATTTAATTAATTTTTAATCTCTTCAAGAGTTTTTTCTTCTGATTTGTTCAACCCAATAAAACCATTCAAAACCCATGCTTCTCGCGTTCGATTCGCCATTCCCATAAAAATTTGAAGTGGGCGATCGCTATATTCCGAGCGCACTTGTTCAATACTTTTTTGTCGCTCAGGTTGATTATCTAGATCGCGGATAAATATAACTGCTTTAATTTGTCGCCTTTTTTGCAGATAAGAGACTAAGTTTAAAATTTTTCTTGCTGCTGCACCATCAGTTTTGGTTGCTCCATTTTTACTCCGCAGAAATCTAGGAATGCGAATACCTGATTTCTTCGCTCGTTCGATTATATCGTTAATATCCTTCAAAGACTTAAAACTTAAAAATTTACCATTAGACCAAGCTTTTAATGAAAAGGGAGAACGGATCAGACCTATTATTAGCAGTATTTGTGGGTTAGTATTTATGTGTAATCTGAATCAAGGATTTGCCATTGGAGCAAGGGCATGGATTAAACAAATATTAGGAAGAGATATGACTGTATTTTATGCAAGAAGATGTTTGCGAAATGAAGGTGTTTCATTATATGAAACGGAACAAGATATATTGTTGGCAGATCGAGATTGTCTAGATTATGTTATCGCAAATGCGTGTAATTTATTGAGGCAATCAAGAATAGAAGGAGAGGGTGTATTTTTACTTGGTAGGACAACTAATTTTCATTTGTGGAAAGATTATTTGTAAGCTATCAGCTATTGCTTTGCAGGAGGTAAAAGCGATTGATAAATTGAGGCCAAATTAACTTGATGTTGCTGAAACGCCTTAAACTTTACTATTAATAGCTGAATGGTTACGATTATTTGACTTCAAGAAGTTAGTCAAATTTAAAAATGTATGATAATGTTTATCGTAACTTAGTCCTTCTCCGAGATAGAGGTGGATTTTAGCCTAAATATTTAGCAGTTGGTTGCTAATTCCAATATATTTTCTATAAAATTTTAATTAAATAGGATTACTTATACAGCGTATTTCAGGTTTATGAGGTAAACTGACAACAATTTTACAGCACTTTTTAAGATGGTGAGGTACAGTTCAATATTAATCTCTATCCTCTCTTTCCTCTTCCCTACTCTCTACTCCCTACTTCCAAGATGTACCTCATCCACTAGAAAATTGTTGTATTTTTAATAAATTCTAGAACATGATAATAAATAATTTGGAGGTTGATTTATGATTAAGTATAAATTCAAAAATTTAATTGTTTTTTTATGGATTATTTTGGCAGCATTTCCATCATTAGCAAATTCTAATAATCTAGAAATATTAACCCACAATAAATCAGATATTTCTCAATCTCAAATTATTACTTCACCAGAGCAAGAGAATTCTCCTTATTCTAAGTTAGAAAATTTATTAGCAGATAATAAATGGCAAGAAGCAGACGAAGAAACATACGATTTGATTTTAACTTTAACTCAAAGAAAGAGAGGAGGAGGTATCAATACAAGAGCAATAAAAGAAAAAATTTCTTGTGAAGAAATCAGTAATATAGACCGACTCTGGCGGAAGTATTCTGAAGATAAATTTGGTCTTAGTATTCAAGTATCAATTTACTTAGAAACTGGCAATAATTTGGAAGCATACGACCCACAAAGTTACCAACTATTCGGCGATCAATTAGGTTGGAGAAAATCCAGAAAATGGAAAAAATATGAGCAGTTAAATTTTTCAGAAAATGCTCCTAAAGGTCATTTGCCAATAGCTTTAAGAGAGCTAGATGCTACTGTGAATATCCCAGAATTTATGATTACTAAACGTTTGCGTCGGATATTATATTCTAAGGTTCAAGAATGTAACCTCTAAATTAGAAGAAGGAGTCAGGAGTAAACCCACCCCTAACCCCTCCCAGGAGTGGAAGTCAGGAGTCAGGAGGGAAGAAATAAGAAGAGGAGGAAAAGGAGAAAGTTTTTTGTTTGGTGGCGCACAACTGCCTTAACGTGTAAAGGGAACGGAGTTCTATGGCGCTATTATCCGGATATGATATTACAAAGACATTGTCTTTTCTCCAATACACTTTATCCCTCAACTTTAGCAACTATTTTACCTCGGACATGACGGCCTTTTAAACGATTTAATGCTTCTGGTATTTCCTCTAAACTAATTACTTCTGTCAACATTGAATCAACTTTTTTTTGTCTGACTAATTCCCCCATTTCTCTTGCCATCTTCCCTAAGTCTTTAATTGCTCTTTTATCCCCAGATAAATAAGCACCTCCCAAAGCAACTTCATGGATAGAAGCAGCAATACTAAAAGGTTTAAACTTACTAAAATCTGGCAACCCAGCAATACAAGCAATTCCACCATTAAATGCCAACATTTCAAAACCTTTTGTTGCAGTTTCCGAACTAACCGTATCTAAAATTGCATCAACACCCCGCCCTTTAGTAATTTCTTTCACTCTCGCAACTACATCCTCATTTTTATAGTCAATTAAATACTTTGTTCCCAACTGTTGCACATAATCAAAATTACTCCGAGAACAAGTTGTAATTACCTCCAACCCAGCTAACACTGCCAACTGTACTCCAAAACCACCTACCCCACCAGCACCACCATGAATTAAAATAGTTTGCTCTGACTGAATGTGCAAGCGTCGATGCAAAGCTTGGTAAGCAGTCAAACCCGCACAAGGAATAGCAGCAGCTTCAGTAAAAGAAACACCTTCTGGAAGTGGAGCAACTGCTATGGCGGTAGCGTTAGTATATTCTGCATAACCTCCGGGTTTAGACAAATTTCCATGATAATAAACTCGATCTCCAACTTGCCAGTCAGTCACATCAGCACCGACAGCATCCACAACTCCCGCCACATCTAACCCTAAAATAAATGGATAACTCCACCTTGACGACCCAGAAGCAGCTACTTTGTAGTCAACAGGATTTAATCCTACTGCATGAACTTTTACCCGTATTTCTCCTGCTTTTGGTTGTGGTAAAGGCATTTCGGCCATAAGTAAACTATCGGGAGTTCCTGGTTTATCCAATACTAATGCTTTCATTTTTATCTCCTAAAGTTGAATTGTAATTTTGCCAAAATGGGAACCTGTTTCCATATAACTTAGTGCTTCTGGAGCTGACTCAAATGGAAAGACGCGATCGCATACAGGATGTAATTTATTCACATCTATGGCCTTATTCATTGCCTCAAACATTTGGCGCGAACCGACAAAAATTCCTTGTATCCGGACTCCTTTCATCACCGCAGGTAAAGGATTAAATTCTGCTTGCGATCCTGCTAATACACCTATTAAACTAATTTGCCCTCCCATTTTGACTGCTTTTAAAGACTTACTTAAAGTATTTGCTCCACCGACTTCCACAATATAATCAACTCCCACTCCCTCGGTTAAGGTCAAAACCTGTTTTTCCCACTTTGGCACAGACTTATAATTAATTACATCAGATACACCTAACTGCTTCACCTTCTGCAACTTTTCATCACTACTGGAAGTTGCAATGACTCGCGCTCCTGCCATAACTGCAAACTGTAAAGCAAACAAAGAAACCCCGCCTGTTCCCATAACTAACACTGTTTCCCCTGGTTTTAAACCTGCTTCCATTAAAGCGTGCCAAGCTGTTACTGCAGCGCAAGGTAAAGTTGCTGCTTCTATATCAGATAAGTGAGACGGAATACTTACTAAACCATCTTCAGACAAGACTGCATATTCTGCCAACATTCCGTTAACTTCACCACCCAAAGCTGACTTAAATGCTTCCTTAGTTAAATTACCAGATCGCCATTTCTGCATAAAAATACTCGCAACTCTGTCTCCAGGTTTAAATTTAGTGACACCTTCTCCTATTGACACAACTTCTCCTGCTCCATCGGAACATGGAATAACAGGTAAAGGTAGATGGGGGTTGTAAAGACCTTTAACCATTAAAATATCTCGATAGTTAAGGGAGACAGCTTTAACTTTCACTAAAACTTCTCCAAATTTTGGTTGTGGTTGTGGTCTTTCAGTACAGACTAAATTACCAAATTCCTGAATTTCAAAAGCTTTCATAATTAGTTATCAGTTATCAGTTATCAGCAAAATTTGTAGGGTGCGTTAGACGGCTAAAATTTAGACTATGAAAGCCATTTAACAGTCTGTCGTAACGCACCATTGAATATGTGTCAGTCTACTACTGGACTCCTGAACCGTATTGCATTTATAAATGGTGCGTTACATTTCATTAACGCACCCTACTGGACTCCTTTTTCAAAATTCTCTCTAACCATCTTCCCTACTACCCTACTCTCCTAATAGTTAAGTTGTATAATCTCTGTACCTCTAAATTTTGGTTTAGAATAATCGATGGTTCTTGAGCTACGTCAATAATCAGTAACCTAGTAAACAGGCGTTGATTTTTATATTTTTGAAGAACCAGGAATAGCAATTGATCAATTGACTTTATCCAAGCATTCATTAGGGGGATAGTAATCTTTCAACTCACCTGAGTACAGTTACTGCTTTAACCGCCAACCTTTTCTCGTAAGTTGTCGAGAGCGAGCAATAACCAAACTATCATCCTCCACATTCTTTGTTACTACCGAACCTGCCGCCACCGTCACATCTTCCCCCAAAGTCACAGGAGCAACCAATACACTATTTGCACCAGTCTTAGAGCGATCGCCAATTTCGGTATGATGTTTTTTCACCCCATCATAGTTAGCAATAATTGTACCTGCACCAACATTTACCTTTTCTCCCAAGGTCGCATCCCCTAAATAAGATAAATGAGCTGCATTAGTGCGATCGCCCACCTGAGCTTTTTTCAATTCTACGAAATTACCAATTCGACAGCGAGAACCCACTTGAGAATCTCCTCGTAGATGTGCATAAGGGCCAATACGAGTATGATCTGCCACCGCACTATCAGAAATCACCGAATACAAAATCGATACATTTTTACCGATCTGACTATTTTCAATCAAACTTCCTGGCCCAACACGACTACCAGCACCAATGGTACTTCTACCCCGAATATGAGTTTGTGGTTCAATAATCACATCCCGTTGTAACAAAACTGTATCATCAATAGTGATACTATCGGGGTCTATCAAAGTTACTCCAGCGCTCATCCAATCATCTTTAACCCGCGTTTGCAAAATATCATAAGCTGTAGCCAAGTGTTTACGGTCGTTAATACCAACAATTTCTTGATAGTCATTCACATCAACTGCCATAACAGGGCTGAGAAAATTAACTGTATCTGTTATGTAGTACTCTTGTTGGTCATTATTTGTGGTAAGTCTTGGTAAAATCTCTGCTAAAGCTGGCCATCTAAAACAGTAGACTCCGGCATTTACTCGGTGGTTTTGTTTCTGAGCTGCCGTACAGTCTCGGTCTTCTACTATTTGTGTAACGATATTATTTGTATCACAGAATATTCTACCGTAACCTTTGGGATTAGGCAGATTCGCAGTCAAGATGGTGGCTGAATTTTGATTTTCTTTGTGAGTGTCAATTAAATTCTTCAGAGTTTCTGGCCGTAATAATGGTACATCCCCATTTAAAACCAGAAGGTCTTCAGAAAATCCTTCAAGACTGGGTAATAACTGTTGAACGGCATGACCAGTCCCTAATTGTTCCCTTTGCTCTACAAATTCCGGGGTGGGTAAGTTATCGTCTTGATTTTCAGTATTCAGAAGAGACTCTTGTACAAGGTCTCCACGATAACCAACTATAATAATTATTCTCGATGGTTGAATAGAAACACAACTTTTCAATACCCGTTCAACTAAGGTACAAGAACCTAACTGGTGTAATACCTTAGGTAGGTCAGATTTCATTCTGGTGCCACGTCCAGCCGCTAAAATTGCTACCGCTACCATGATTTTTGAGATTATTTTCTTATTGAATAAGAAACGTTATATTAGCGAATCTATAATATTTATCCTCTCATATATGGCAGTCCTCGAGGTGGTTGTTTAGAAAAAGTGGGAGATAGGGAGTAGGGCAGTAGGAGAGTAGGGGAGATTGAGAAAGATTTGGCAATGGCGCTCAGATTGAACATTTTTTTGATACCGACATTAAGCGGATATGATATAAAAAGCAGATAATATAAGACTTTTAGCTATTGGGTAGTCTCTGCAATTTGTAAATATACCCCTCAAGCACTGCTTTTTTTTCATAAAATCTCACTTTTGACTTTTAGCTATTGGGTAGTCCCTGCAATTTGTAAATATACCCCTCAAGCACTGCTTTTTTTTCATAAAATCTCACTTTTGACTTTTGACTTTTGACTTCTACGGTGCTTTAATGGAACATTTTTTAGCGGATTTGATATAAAAAGCAGATAATATAAGACTTTTAGCTATTGGGTAGTCTCTGCAATTTGTAAATATACCCCTCAAGCACTGCTAAGTGCTTAAGCAAAATTAATTACCTAATTTTATTCTCTGTAATTTTTACAGCATCAGCTTTTTAGCTTTAGAGTATGTTTCATTAATATAGCATGACTACTTATACTAGACAGTGCAAAGTTCTGGGAATAACTATTGCTAGTCAAGGGTTTCACGGACTCAAGGTTAAAAATTCTCCATTCACAACAGTAGGTGCTGTAAACCTTTCCCAGTAACACTTTCAATCTTGATAGCCAACTGTTTTTTAGCAGAACTTTGTACTCTCCAGTACTTATAGTTTCATAGTTTCATATATCCTCACTTTTGACTTTTGACTTTTGACTTTTGACTTTTAAATTTGAACTCCTGACTCCTGACTCCTGACTCCTGACTCCTTCTTCAACAACCAACGTTTTTTCCAATGAGATGTAGGTTCTAGGGAAGATTTTTGTTGTTCTAACTGGCGACGATGCATAATAATTTCTGCCGAGTCTGATAAGTGGGGGTCTCGGTAGGGAATACTAGCGCGAGTTAGTAAATGTTCTTTTTCTTTTTCGGACAGTGGGGGTAAATATTCTTCAGTAAAACTGGCCACTGTTCCTGGCGATCGCCTACCTACTGGTGCAGTAGAACCAATTTTCAAATGAGCTTCTAGTAATGCTTTTCTGACTGCTGCAGAGCAGGAATATGTTGCTAGATAACCATCAGGTTTGAGACACTTACCTACTAAGCGCAAAAATTCTACTGTCCAAAGTTGAGGACAACTAGGTGGAGAAAAGGGGTCGAGAAATATAGCATCAGCTTGGAAACCGGAGTTATTTAGTTCTTGAATAGTTATTCTAGCGTCCCCGATGGGCAGTTTGGCTTGAATTTTTTCTGTTTGTAATTGATGGGTATTAGCTAGAGTAGCTAATAATTCTGGCACAGGGTCAGGCCAATTATCTAGAAGACCTGTAGCGATCGCTGCTTTTGGCACTTCTGGGTCTAATTCTAGGCCCACCAATTGAATTTTACAATCAGGATTAATTTTCCAGATGGCCGCTAAAGCAGAAGCTGTGTTGTATCCTAGTCCATAACAAACGTCAAGTAGGCACACCACGGGTTGATGTACTCTAGATAATAGTTGAACTGGGTAAACAAACTTAAATTCTGCTTCCTGTTGAGCACCAAAATAAGAGTGAAAAGTTTCACCAAATTCGGGTGAAAAAAAAGTAAAGGAGCCATCTGCTGTTAGTTGTGGCATGAATTTGTGATTTGTCAATTTTTCCTCTGAAATAGTTATCTAAATGAATAAACAGAAAAAATTATACTTACCTCCTTGGTTTCCTTGTCCTAGTTCTTGGTTAAAGGCTTTAATTATGGTTTATTTTTTAACTATTTTAGTTGCCGTAATTAAGGATTTAAAACTGGGAGTATATTTTTGGCAACAACTAGGGGGAAGTTTAGAGTTATTCATTTGTTTGAGTATTATTTTTCTGTTTTTTTTGATTCCTGCTTTTGCTTTTTTGCATCATTATTTTATTTTGATTTTTCATGCTTTTCGGAAAATTTTAGATCGAAGTTATCGGTATATTTTTTTCTTATTTCCGCCAATTATAAGTTGGTGGAAAGCTTTATATAGCTGGTTAATAATTATTATTAGTACTCTGGCAGCAACTTTAATATATACATTAATTTTGCCTTGGTTTAACCTAAATTATCAAATTGCAGTTTTAGAAAAAAGTCAATTTTTACATCCTGAAACTTTTATAGATAAGTTACTTTTATTTGTCTTTATTAGTGTCTGGTTAATTGTAGCAGCTAAATTATATCAATTTGAATTTTCATCTAAAATATTTTTTGTCTTGAACAAAATATATAGTCCTAGTCCGACTCTAAAAAATAAAAACTTTTCCAAACAACCTCAGATTAATTTGCATAAAACAGAACATGAACTGGCAAAATCTAGCATTTATTATGGAGTAACAACAAATAAACCTAAATCAGTATTAGCGAAAAATAAAGCAAACAAAGCCAAGCAAATTCATCAAATAAAAAAAAATAATTACTTACAAAATATTCAGAAAAAAATCAAAGATAATATTTTTGTATTACTGATTATTCCTTTACTGGCATTAGGTGTATATGGATTTTCTCAATGGCAATTAATGTCCGAAAAACCTGTAGTTATAGTTCCGGAAAAACCCTCACCAATAACAAAAAAAGTTGAGTCCGAAAACCTAGAAGTTGAAGAAGTAAAAACTAAACCTACACCTGTATATTCCCCAATAAAAAAATCTTCACCTATCCCAAAAACAACTATTGTATTACCGCCACCAGACCCATTTAAACTTGCAGTTAATCGAGCTATAAATGCAGCAGAAATGGCTCAATATGCCCAGACTAAAATAGAATGGGAAGCAGTAGCAAGTCAGTGGCAAGACGCAACAGAATTTATGAAAATAGTGCCAGCATCTCATCCTAAATATAAACAAGCTAGAAAAAAAGTCAAAGAATATCAAGGCTATGCTGACTATGCAATTAGAGTAGCGAAAATTAAAAAGTAAAGTAAGCATTCCACAGGAAATACTTACGAAGTAAATAAAAACAAATATAGCAATCAGGAATCAGATGTGAGAATTGAGATGTTTCTTAAAAGTATACGGTATAGCAGTTATCTTATTCATAAGATATTCATTTTTTTATTCTTCTCTTTTCCCTGTTCCCCGTTCCCTGTTCCCTAAAAATCTTCAATATCTCACAACTAAAATCATATTGCTATATTTGCAATTCATTATTCAGAGGTAATTAATTATGGTTCAATATAGATTTATCGAACTTGCTAAACAAGGAAATTCTAAATCCATTGCTACCCTATTAAATGGAACGTTACATCCTCAAGGTATTAATGCAAAAGTTAGTGCAGTAAATGGATGGTTACACATACTCCTAGAATCTGAAGAATTGCCAGAGAGAAGTTATATTGTAGATATAGTTAGACATCAATTAATAGAATTAGCTCCTGAATCAATTAAAAGAGTTAAATTACTAATTAAAAGATACAGGGATGATTATGCAATTTGGGGTCAGGAGTTTGATTTAACATTAAATTCCTCATCTAGTTTAACTTGGCCTAATTTTGATGATAATCAACAATATAGATTTGATTCAAAGCCAAAAATTAATACTATCAAAAATAGAAGTTGGAATCATCTCAAAATTAGTAAGATAACTCTAGGGATAGTTGTGGTAATCTTATTCATGGCAGTAGTTGTTTTTATCAGTAAAATGTTAGTGAAGCGATCGCCACAAACAATCAATAGTTTTACCACCTATCCTCAACTATTATTATCAGAAGAATACTTAATTTAACTTAGTAAATATGACTAATAAAAATATTCTTATTTCTCCTCAGTGGTTAGTAGACCATCTCAATGACCCAGACCTAATCATCATCGACTGTCGTTTTTCTTTAGCTGACCCAGAATTAGGCCAAAAACAATATCAAGCAGGTCATATCCCTGGTGCATTCTATCTAGACCTTAATCAGGACCTTTCCAGCGCAGTACAAAAACATGGCGGGCGTCACCCATTACCCGTTCCTGATAAACTTAGTCAAAAATTAGCAAGTATAGGTGTTAAATACCGAGAGACTCTAATTGTAGCTTATGATGATTCTCGCTTTGCCTTTGCTTCCCGTCTATGGTGGTTATTGACATACATGGGCCATGAAAAAGTTGCTCTTTTAGATGGCGGTTTTTCTGAGTGGCAAAAAAAATATCCAATTACTAATGAAATTTCTACCCCAAAAGCAGGTTTCTTTGAACCCCAAATTCAATCAAAAATGGTAGTAGATATAGAAACAGTTAAAGCCAAAAAAGATTTACCAGAAGTAGTATTAGTTGATTCGCGAGATAGCGATCGCTACTTAGGAAAACATGAACCTATTGACCCTATTGCTGGTCATATTCCAGGGGCGGTTAATTATCCTTGGAAACAAGTTACTGATGAAAATAGTCAGGCGAAAGTTTCGGAACAAGTTTCTCGCTGGGAAGAAGTAAAAAGTGCTGAGGAAGTTATGGTTTATTGTGGTTCTGGTGTGACTGCTTGTGTGAATTTATGGTCGTTAAAAATGGCGGGTATTAATACAGGAAAACTTTATGCAGGTAGTTGGAGTGATTGGTGTTCTTATTTAGTAGATAATAAGTAACTTCAGTTAACATTTATCAGTTATCAGTATTTCATGGCATAGGGAGACTTGAAACACTGAATTTTGTTGATTTTTACCCATTTCAAGGGGAGGCTTGATACCTGATTTTCTGGTCAAGTAAGAATAAGCAAGAATGATTCTATAAAGGATAAAATTAGCATAAATAATCTGATTTTGGCTGAAATAGTTATGGAAGTAATTTTTTATTCTAGGTTTCCTGTAACTCCTTATCTCAAATTATGGTTATGGAAAATATCAGGTATTAAGACAATAAAATTTGATGGAGGTAGTGGTAATTATTGGTGTTCTTATTTGCTAGAGAGTCAATCAACTAAAAGGAGTAATTCAGATGGAATTATATGATGTTCTCTTGAATACTGATGAAAATAGTCACGGAAATTTTGGGGAACAGATTTATTCTTGGCAAGTTAAGGAAGTAATTTTTTATTCTGGGTTTCCTGTAACTCCTTATCTCAAATTATGGTTATGGAAAATCCCAGGTATTAAGACAATAAAATTTGATGGAGGTAGTGGTAATTATTGGTGTTCTTATTTGCTAGAGAGTCAATCAACTGAAAGGAGTAATTCAGATGGAATTATATGATGTTCTCTTGAATACTGATGAAAATAGTCACGGAAATTTTGGGGAACAGATTTATTCTTGGTAAGTTAAGGAAGTAATTTTTTATTCTGGGTTTCCTGTAACTCCTTCAACTAAAAAGCAATACGGTTTCCTACGGAATGCTGCGCAAATAGATAAGACCAAAACTCCTATACTATGGAACCATTAGATAAGCTTTTCAGATCACAGAACTTCCAAAAAAATCCTTAACTGAACCCTATTGAACTAAAAAGAAGGAATTCAGAAAAAATCAGAAACTGTTTGGTTGAATACTTATAAATATTACGGAGTAAGTAACAGCCAAAAAAAGGAAAAGAGATAGAATTAGGGAGACTTGCTTAAGATATAGAGTCAAGTTTTTTTACTGCTAACTAAACGGACTATAGCTAAAAAAATAAAATTTTAGTAAAGCTTTGAGGTTATACAATTTACAGAACTTCCAAAAAAATCCTTAACTGAACCCTATTGAACTAAAAAGAAGGAATTCAGAAAAAATCAGAAACTGTTTGGTTGAATACTTATAAATATTGCGGGGTAAGTAACAGCCAAAAAAAGGAAAATAGATAGAATTAGGGAGACTTGCTTAAGATATAGAGTCAAGTTTTTTTACTGCTAATTAAACGGACTATAGCTACTAAAAAAATAAAATTTTAGTAAAGCTTTGAGGTTATATAGCAATGTGCGCTGGCATATTTACAAATTACAAGAACTGTCCAATAGCTAAAAGTCTTGTATTACCGGTCTTTTATTCCCCCTGTTGCCTGTTGCCAGATGAGCTGTTGCCTGCGCACAGCGCTATACAATACCCTACCTGAAGAATTGCTATAGTAATATTGTCTTCTATAAATAAAGAAGTTTACTTGCCCTCAGAATAATATTTTTTTAAATAAGTTATTGCCAAAAACACCAATACAAAAAATAGAGCAAAACTTGACATCTTAAATAACCTTATTCAATAATTAACAACCATAGTATGAATATTAAAACAAAAAAAAATCAGATTTTTCTTATCTCTATCTGTCTCACTACTTGCATTTATATTACACTTACTTTAAATCCTTCTTGGTCAGCTAGTGAGAGAAACCAAAATCAATTAAACAGTGTAGTTCCTCTATGGAATAACTTAGGAAATATCCATCATCAAATAACAACAAATTCTCCTGAAGCTCAACGTTACTTCGACCAAGGTTTAACCTTGATTTTTGGCTTCAACCATGATGAAGCTAAACGTTCTTTTCAACAAGCAACTAAACTAGATTCTAATTGTGCAATGTGTTATTGGGGTATTGCTTTATCAGAAGGTCCTAATATTAATGCACCGATGAATCAAAAATCTATTCCTACTGCTTATCAAGCTGTTCAAAAAGCTCAAAAACTTTCAAGCAAAACTACTTCTATAGAACAATCTTATATTAATGCTTTATCTCAAAGATATTCTGCTCAAAATTTAGAAAATCGTCAACCTTTAGATATGGCTTATGCTAATACCATGAGAGAACTTTCCAAACAATATCCTAATGATTTAGATGCAGCAACTCTATTTGCTGAATCTTTAATGGATTTAATGCCTTGGAATTACTGGAAAGAAAATGGTGAACCTCAACCTTTAACGAATGAAGTTGTTAAAAAATTAGAGTTTGTATTAGAAAAAAATCCAAATCATCCAGGAGCAATACATTATTATATTCATGCCCTAGAAGCTTCCCCATATCCAGAAAAAGCAGAAAAATCAGCAGATAATCTCCGGAATTTAGTTCCTGCTTCTGGTCATTTAGTACATATGCCGTCTCATCTATATCTCAGAATTGGTCGTTATCACGATGCAGCTAGTAGTAACGAAAATGCGATTAAAGCCGATGAAAAATTTCTAGCAACTTCTCAACAAAAAGGATTATATTCAGCACTTTATTATCCTCACAATATTCATTTTTTCTGGTCAGCAGCTAGTATGGAAGGACGTAGTACAGATGCAATTAATGCCGCTAGAAAATTAGTAGATAAAGTTTCTCTTCAGGAAGTTGAGCAGTTTCCTTTGACTGAAATGTTTCTCCCCACTCCCTATTTTTCTTTGGTGCAATTTGGTAAGTGGGATGAAATTCTTACCGAATCTCAACCATCAAATAAGTTACCCTATACAATGGCAATGTGGCATTATGCAAGAGGTATGGCATGGGTTGGTAAGGGAAATTTAGAAAATGCTCAATTTGAGTATCAAAAAATCAACAAATTATTGCAAAATTCAGAGTTTAGTGCTTTGGAAACTGCAAATGTTCCTGCTACAAATTTAATTTCAATTGCTAATCATTTATTAATGGCAAAAATGGCATACCTAAAAGATAAAAATGAAGAGATGATTTCCGAATACCAAACTGCCGTAAAACTTCAGGATAATTTACCCTATATGGAACCTCCTTATTGGTATTATCCTGTACGTCAATCTTTAGGTGCAGCTTTGTTAAAATTAAATCGGGAAAAAGAAGCAGAAGTAGTTTACCGTCAAGATTTAAAACAGCATCCAAATAATGGTTGGTCTTTATATGGATTAGCAAAAAGTTTATTGGCACAAGGTAAACAAAAAGAAGCTGCTGAAGTCAAACAAGAGTTTGAAAAAGCTTGGTTAGCAGCAGATATTAAACTAACTACTTCTGAGTTTTAAAATTGGTGATCTAAAGTGCTTAATAATATTCAGTTAAAATTTTTTGATGAGATGCGAGCTTGAATAATTATCAGCTAGTAAGTCATCATATCTAATCTAGAAGAACCTAATTAAATTGGTTTGAATTTCTGAAGTGGTGGCATTTTCCTAGAACTTAAAATTCCGGATTAGGAAGTTGACAAAATCTAGAGTTATCTAGAGATAGTTGTAGATTATTAACCCTGATTGAATAGGAAAAAATTAATATTTATGAAACGATAAAAAGTACACTTAGTAAATATCTTGTAGTATACGAGCCATTACGCAAAACATTAAATCGGTACAGAAACCTGAAAATATAATACAACAACAACAGGGGACTTAGAAAAATACAAAAGCACATAAGGAAACATAAATAGCATAAAAATTCTGTTTTCTTTGTGCAAGTTAGCTCAAATGATGAAGGGTAGGAGTCAGGAGTCAGGAGTCAGGATAAATGGGAATTATAGAGGAGGTAGGAGGAAGAGTTACCCCTTGATTTTTCTGCCCAACTATTGCCATAAATACTAATTTTTTGAGCTTTTTAGACCTACAAACTTACATTTTTTTCGACCCAAAAAGGCTAAAATCTTTATTTGTCAATGCTTTTAAATTTAATCAGTAAGCCCTAATTATTAATTATTCGGAAAAAACATTCACTTCATTTAGTTGTACTTCATAACTTCGGAAACTACTGTATCATTTTTATTCAATATTTATTCCCTCTTCCTTCTTATTTCTTCCTTTTATTCCCTCTTCCTTCTTCCCTCTTCCTTCTTACCTCCTCCCTCTTTCTTCTTTCTTCTTCCTTCTTCCCTCTTCCCTCTTCCTTCTTTAAAAATCAAAATAAATATAAGGCAAACCCTCCGGTGCCAACAACCAAACAACAAAGAAAAATACAGGCACTAACAAAACTTTTAACTGCCAATTTAACTGTAACTTTAAACCTCGATGAAACCAATAATTAACCGCCATAAGCACCACAACCCCAAAAATTAACCACACCAACTGTAACCTTTCTAAACCCATCGCCTCCAGATAAACTTTATCCACAAATTGAACATCACCATCATAACTCCACCAATGATCAATCACCCAAATAGAATCCCTCAAATTTGGCAGTCGGAAAAATATCCAAGCACCAAAAACCATACTCTGAGTTAACAACCAACTAATTAAAATTCCTGGCAAACTTTCCCAGATTTTCTGTACTTTAAAATGTTGAGAAATTGCCTCTATTAACCGATGAACTACTAATGCCAAACCATGTAAAACTCCCCAAACAATAAATCCCCAGGCAGCACCATGCCAAATACCAGCAATTAACATCACAATTAATAAATTCAAACAAGTCCGAAATAAACCTACCCTTGAACCTCCCAAAGGAAAATATAAATAGTTTCTCAACCAATCTCCCAAAGTTGTATGCCACCTGCGCCAAAATTCTGCAATACTTGTGCTGAAATAAGGAAAATCAAAATTTTGTGGCAAACTTAAACCCATTAAAAAAGCAGTACCACGGGCAATATCAACATAAGCACTAAAATCAAGATAAAGTTGTAACCCATAAGCAGTTGTTGCTAACCATAGATCGCCACTTCCAGCACGTTGTAAATTACTAAAACTCAGGTCTACAAAAATTCCTAAATTATCAGCTATTAAAGCTTTTTTTACCGCCCCAGTCGCAATTAACCAAATTCCTTCCGTTATTTGCTCTAAAGTTGGTAATTTTAAAGCTGGAGTTTTAACTAAAGCTTGAGTAGTTTTTTTCCCAACCATTCCTAACTGATTTTGTAGATAATGATAACGAGTTATCGGACCAGAAATAAGTTTCGGAAAAAATAATTTATAAGATGTAAATTCTAATAAAGAAGAAGCTGAAGGAGCGCCTCGATAAACATCAATTAGATAAGCAAGACATTCAAAACAAAAAAAGCTTAAACCTAATGGTGCAATTACATTACTATCAACCCAATTAGCAGTTTCTAAAATATTAGGTATATTGTAGAGAATGCCAATACTATTTAATAAAAAAGGTATATATTTGAAACTTAATAAAAGTAAGATATTGCAGATTATACCTAACCACAATAATAGCAAGCGACTGCGGTTCCATTGTTTATTAGCAATACGCCAATCTTTTGGTTCCCCAATAGCTTGAGCCAGGTAAAAATTCAATAGAGTAATTATTAATAGCAGTGGAATATATTGGGGTTGAATAGTAGCGTAGAAAATTAAACTCCCAACTAGGAGAATAAATACTCGCCAAGATTGACGTGGCATTGACCAGTAGATTCCTAGTACTATTAATAAAAATAGAGCATAGTTAAAGGATATAAAAGTCATTTCAATTATCAGTTATCAGTACTTCTAAATTAAGCCTATCGGTACTTTGAGATTTTTTTACACCGAAAATAGCTTCAAACCAAGTATTAGCAAGAGAAATACATCACAGTGCTAAAAATGGCTGTTTGCGTAGCATTCCGTAGGAAAACCTAGATATATTAAGAAAAAATTTTATTTAAGGTAAAAATCTTATACAGTAATGTTTTTACCTCATTTTTAACCTATTTTTTTCAAAAGTCCCGCTATGGCTAAGAATACTAAAGTTAGTTTATTCTTTTCATCCCATTCAAAGGGTAGAGCTGTTTCATTCTTGCTTAAGGGAGCAGGGGAGAATTTTCTACCCAATACCATTGGATTTTTCCCAAATAAATCTATCAATAATTTTGGTGTGACAATTGATTTTCCAGAAATTCTGTTGATTTGACCAAGATTCTTTGGAAGCTTTTCCCTACCTCCACCTCTAAAAATCGCCCATTTTTCGTAACTTTTCCCCAAATTATGGTAATGATGTCCCCAATTCTCATTCATTTGACTTTGAAACAGCCCTGCCATTAAAAGGGGAGGCTATTGACCTTATTTTTTAGTCAAAATGAATCTTGACTAACTGAAAAATTTATAGTATTTTTTTATAGTTTATGTGTTGCTTCTTCTGAAAAGCTAGGATTGGGTATAACAAGCCAAAATTATTATCTAGCGAGCATTTCAGATAATAATAAAAAAAATTGCTCAAGTGCTTGTCAAAATTATATTTAGTCTGCTACTATAGTAAAAGTGAAAAAAAGCCGGGATAGCTCAGTTGGTAGAGCAGAGGACTGAAAATCCTCGTGTCGGCGGTTCAAGTCCGCCTCCTGGCATTCTAATCCCTATTATTCCTTTATATACATCATCGTCTTAAACCCAGCTTCTTCTCAAGGCGAAATATATTCGGTATGTTGCCCAAATATCACAAGAAAAAAAATTACTTTAATCTACAGAAAAAGCTGAACTAATAAACTGAAGAAGAAAAATATACTGATACGGTAAGCACCAACATAACGCACGACAAGCTGTAGCAAAAAAAAAAGACAATAGATTAGAAAAACGAGAAATGTGAGAAGAAAAGAGGAGAAAAAGAGAAAGAAAAGGGACAAAGACAGCTTAATTTTTACCACCTTTTGCTTCACCAGAGAAATGTAAACATAAGATAATGAACAAGAAAGTATAGTTATGACGAAAAAAGCAGCCGAAAGTAAAATTTACTACAACGAGAATAAATGGAAAAGCAATAGAGAAGAGAAGATATTTTCAATATAGGAAAAAAATCATTTGGCGGGTGCGAGTGCCAAAATCAAAACAAGCTGATAATTATTAGCATGGATTTCATTTTGTGTGTTATTCTGGGAGCAGACAAAAAAGAGGAGCATATGGATGAATTAAGGCCCAATACTAAGAGAATATTTATCATTTAATGACCTAGAGCAACTAGGATTAGATGCAGAAGATATAATGAAGTATTTCGATATGATTTATGGGCGACGACCAGATGGAATAGCAATAAATGAAGAGATACGGTATGGAGGATATAAACCACCAATAACAAAAACATATGGACACTTGAGTTACAAGTATATAACCGAAATAAACAGGGTTGGTAAGCATAATGCTGACGAGCCAAAGGATGTAGTAGTGGGGAGCAATGTCGTAATAAATGAGGGAGAAGACGAAGCTACTCTGGAGGCAACGGTAGAAGGATCATGGGAAGATACGATCAATTGGACAAGGAGTAATTCACGAGGTGTAGAGGTACATGGAGGGTTTAATTTAGAGGTAGTGGAAGGAGGAGCAAGTTATACAGTAGAGATCACAGAAGAGACAGGGGGAAGTCAATCGGAGTCCCGGAGTTCATCATCAACAATAGTAGTCAAAGTGCCGGGAAAAAGTAAGAGAGAAGTGTTGATGATAGGGAAACTAGAAACAGGAGCTATCAGCTACGAGGCCCAAATCCACTTTGGCGGGTTGGTTGGAGCAAATTTCCCGAAACCGGTTGGCCCGGGAGATAATATGCATTATTTCTGGTTTGCAGATGTACACTGGATCATGAACCATGTTCTAGATCCAGAAGCTTTGGCACGACCGAGTATGTTGAACATTGATGTGAAAACGGCCCATATATTCGATGTGGTAACCAAAATCAAACCAGCGGAGCAGCTTTAGACGAAACATTATTGACAACATTACGGGTTAGCCCCCTCACTATCTCTGTCAACTCCACCCTCTGAACCCCACTCCTAACCCAAATCAACCAACGGCGAGCGTATTCCTCAATGCGACTCGCAGTCGCATTTTGCTCATAAAGCCGAGAAACCCGCTCCAAAAACCGTTCCACCGTCACCCGCGCCACCGCCAACCCCCCAGATGCGAACCGATACCCCAAAAAATCGAACCCCCGCCCCACCCTACCGTTAACGAAGTCAGAAGTCAGAAGTCAGAAGTCAGAAGTCAACCCACCCCTAACCCCTCCCAGTAGGGGAAGTCGGGGATTTGAGCAAGGCTCCAAAAATATTACGCCTTAAAAGGCGGGGTTGCGCGACCCATATTATTTTGATAAAAGTTTTTTCCGGGTGCTTTTCCACCTTCAACTCCGCCATCACCTGATTAGTCGCCTTGATCGCCCGCCGCAACGCCCACCGCGTCGGAGCTAAAACCACCCAATCATCCATATACCGCACATAAAAGCAGCCCATCGCGGCCATCCTATCGTCCAACGGCTTCAGATACAAAGCCCCCATCAACGGCGACAAAGGGCAACCCAGAGAAATACCCCGTTGGATATCCACATATATCCCCCCATCAGAAACAAACCGCCGGAGGTACTGCCCAACCAAGTCCAACACTACAGGGTATCTCACATATTCAGCCACCTGACTGAAAAGAATATCATGTTGACATCCTCCCCGGCCTGAAGGCACGGGGATTCCTACCGAGCCGTAGCTCCTCGGCGAGTTGACCTTTCACAGGCTGCTGCTACTTTTGCAGTAGTCTTACGCTTGCCTCCACGTCCGTTTAGTGTCTCGGACTGCCCGCCCGCGACTAATATATTTATTGCTGCATTCTCATCTCTATCATGTTTTGCACCACAGTTGAGACACTCCCATTCTCGCACCTGAAGGTCTAGCTTCCCACCTTTAAAGCCACAATTTGAGCAAATTTGGGATGTTGGCTCCCAACGACTAATTACTCTAAAATCACGACCATATTTTTCTGCTTTTCCTTCTAAAAAAGTCCTGAATGTTCTCCAACCTAAATCAGAAATTGCTCTGGATAATTTACGGTTTTTAACCATTCCAGAAACGTTTAAATCTTCTAAAACAATTGTTTGGTTTTCACGAATTATTTCAGTAGATAATTTATGTAGAAAATCTGTCCTTGTATCTTTCAGTTTGGCATGGAACTTAGCAACTCTAATCCTTGCTTTTTCATACCTTTTAGAGCCTTTAGTTTTATGAGATAATGACTTGCTTAACTTTCTTAATTTCTTAATTCGTTTCTTCAGTGGTTTAGGAGCATCAACCTTTGTACCGTCACTAAATGTAGCAAAGGTTTTAATACCTAAATCTATACCTACTGAATTATCAGTTTGAGGTAAGATTTCTGGTTGTATTTCTACTACAAAACTCAAGAAATATCTATTAGCTGAATCTTTAATTACTGTTACTGATGATGGAGAACCAGGTAACTCTCTAGACCAAACTATTTTCAGCTTTCCAATCTTAGCCAAATAAACTTTATGTTGACCAACTTTAAATCCTCCCTTTGTAAACCTAGCAGTCTGCCTTGATTTTCTTCTTTTGAATTGCGGAGGTTTTATAGGTTTGCCTTTTCTCTGGCCTCTGGTTGACTTAAAAAAGTTTTGATAAGCCTGGTTCAAATCATTTAAAGATTGCTGTAATGGTATGTTAGAAACCTCTGACAACCACTCTCTGTATTCAGTCTTTTTAGCAGATGTGATAAACTGTTTTTGTAGCTCAGAGTTAACAGGTTTCTTCTCTCCTATTTTGTACTTTTCTTGACAGCAAGCTAGACTATCATTCCAAACCACACGGACACAGCCAAATAGCTTGGCTAGTCGGTATTTTTGTCCCCGTGTTGGATAGATACGATACTTAAATCTAGCTTTCATAGAATAGCCTCTTGACTCACAACATGATAACATAATTTGTTGCACAAAATCAACTAAAAAGTCGCCCTAGAAGGGCGAGGCTTGAAACCCAATTTTCTGGTCAATACTGGCATAATACCCCTTCACATCAGTCCGAAACACAAACTCAAACTCATGCAGATGGGCATCCACCTCCCGCACCGCCCCCTTAAGTCCGCCAGTCCCGGCCAGATGAAAGCAACGGGGAGACAAATGGGGTTGCAAAACCTCCTGAAGGACAATAGCCAAAGCCTTCAAAACCAGAGCATCTTGAGCAGACCATATTTCTTTCACCTCACCCCTGGACATAACCCGACGCTGCTCGCCAAAGCGAAAGTTACCAGCCAAAAGTTGGGCAATCAACTTTGGCTTTTTCTCATGCCACCAGCGTCGTAGCTGCCAGACATCATTATTGTAGTGATAGTCTTTGCGCTTTTCGCAGAGCCAATCAAAAGCTTTATCGATCGCCTCATCACTAGCAACTTGTTCGATTAACAACATGAAATTCCAGAATAATGAATTTATTATTTAGAATTTAGAATTGCCTCATCTGAGAAATGAGAGGATTGGTAAAAAGGATTTTTTTTATTTTTATCCCCTGGAAAGGAGAGGCTTGAAACCACAATTATTCGGTAACCTTTAGTTATGGAATATTTAATTTTATAACAGAATTAGAAACTGATAAAGTATCACAGGATTCTAAATCAAACGTTCCTGCAACCAACTTTCCAAATCTGCCAAACTATTAAAACTTAAAAATACCTTCACCAAATCCTCCACATCTACTAAAGGCAAACCTTTTATCTGACTACTAATCTCTTGAGAAACCTCTCCAAAACGTTGAGTTATTAATAGCTTGACTAGAGCTATAGTTTGATTAAGTCGTGCAATTTCTTCTGCATAAGCTATCCGTCCTCTTTCATCTTGCATCGCTATCCCTCGGTTTTCAACTATCTCTAACTCCTCTGGACTCATATTAATAAAGTTAGCAATATTTAATGCCTGTTCTATTTCCGCAACTTCCCCCAAATTCTCTGGTATTTCATCAAAACTATCCGCCTCTTTCAGAAAATAAATCCACTTATCTGTCAAACTATTTAACTCTGACAAACTTTTATTAAACTTCGGCAATTCCACAAAAATTAACCGCAATTCTTTTTCTAAGCATTTAAACTTTTTAGTTTCCTCCTGAAACACAAATTTATTAATATAATCATCTTTACTAATATTATCATCAGTATTTTTAAACAGAATAAAATCTGTAATTGTGACAGCTATTGCCGGATTTAATAAAGGATAATTCTCTCCTTTATCCAACTGATTAGCATAAGCTTTAGACAAATTGTAAGCCACCCGCTTATCAAAAGCAGTCATTCGTGCCACTTGCATTTCAATAATTACAATAGAACCGTCAACTAAAACTGCTTTAACATCCAAATAAGTTTCTTTTAAACTGATAATTTTACCAGGATTAAAAGGGTTAATAATTGTCAAAGACTTAATGATTTTTTCTCCATTATAAATTATCGCATTCAGAAAACTGATTAAAATCTCTTTGCTTTGTTCAGAGCCAAAGATTTTTTTAAAAGCATAATCTACCTTGGGATTAATAAATTTCATAGTAGTATTTATCCTTATAAACGTTCCTGTAACCAACTCTCTAAATCTACCAAACTATTAAAACTTAAAAACACCTTCACTAAATCCTCCACATCTGCTAAAGGCAAATCTTCTATCTGACTATTAATGTCTTTAGAAACCTCTCCAAAACGTTGAGTTATTAACAGTTTTACTAGAGCGATCGCTTGATTAAGCCGTCCTTTTGCTTCTCCTTGTTCTTCTGCATAAATTAGTCGTCCTTTCTCATCTTGTAATGCTATGGCCCGACGCTCGACTATCTCTAATTCTTCTGAAGTCATATTAATTCTCTCAGCAATATTTAAAGCAAGTTCAATTTCTGCAACCTCCCCTAAACTATCTGGAATATCATCAAATTTGGCAGCTTCTTTCAGAAAGTAAATCCACTTATCTGCTAAAGTTTTTAACTCTCCCAAAGTTTTTTTAAACTTCGGCAGTTCCACAAAAATTAACTGTAATTCCCGATCGGGATATTCCCAGTTTTTCTCTCTATGTTTAAACACAAATGGATTAATAACATCTATCTTGTCTTTAAAAAGGATAAAATCTGTAATTGTTACCGCTATAGCTGGACGTAGTAAGGGGTAATCATCTCCTGTTTCCAACTGGTTGCCATAACCTTTAACTAAGTTGTACATTACCCGTTTGCTAAAAGCAGTCATCCGTGCGACTTGCATTTCAATAACTACAATAGAGCCATCAAATAAAACAGCTTTTATATCTAAATAGGTATCTTTAAAACTGATAATTTGACCAGGATTAAAAGGATTGACAATTGTTAAATCCTTAATAGTTTTTTCTCCATCATAAATTATCGCATTCAGAAAACTGATTAAAATCTCTTTGCTTTGCTCGGAACCAAAGATTTTTTTAAAAGCATAATCGACCTTGGGATTGATAAATTTCATAGTAGCTTTTCTCCTTATATAAATAACCAGAAACGAAGTTAAAAGTCAAAAGTTAAAAGTTAAAAGTTAAAAGTCAAAAGTCAGATTTTATAGGCTTAAATCTTTGATGCTACAGTAATTTCCGGAAATTATTTCACGTCTAAAACGTTGAGTTATCAAAACCTTGACCAGAAAGATGGGGAGATTGAGAAAGATTTGACAATGGCGCTTTAATGGAACATTTTTTGATACCAAATCCGAGTGGATTTGATATAATATACTTTGATAACTCTATCGCAATCCTATTTTATTCGTGTCAAAAATCTTACTGCTTTTTAGGGAACACTTAACTGGGAACACTTAACTGGTAAGAGTTTCAGTTTTTTTATTTACTTTTTGATTTGTCACGACCTATTTAGGATTGCTATATAATGACTTAAATATTCAATCTCCCCCACTCCATTTTAGATGTGTCGGTCCAACATAAGAGTTTTAGGGAACATCTTAACGAAGTCAAAAGTCAAAAGTCAGAAGTTAACCCACCCCTCGCCCCTCCCCCTCCCAGGAGGGGAAATAGGGGAAGCGTGAGCAACTCTCCAAAAATATTGCGCCTTAAAAGGCGAGGTTGCGCGACCCATATGATTTTGATAAGTTTTGATTCTGATTGGACTTTTTGTTTTAGTTATTTTCTTGATATTTCGGTGAAGTGAAAAATGCTGTGGTTAGTAATTGAACTAAATATTGTGATCTCAATTTTTTGTTTTTACCTAGCTTGGAGAATCTGGAAAGTTAGACAAACATTGCTACAAGTAGAACAAACTCTCAATTTGATAGATTTTTGTACCAGTAAGGTACTTGATAAAACACCAGAATTTTTCCTACTTCACCAGCAGAAAATAAATCAACTACGACAACTATATAAACAACTGGATTTACAAGTTCAACAGGTTAAACAAATTATGGCCATGCTGTGGTTGCTCAGAACCATTTGGCATCGTTTCTGTAGAATTTGGCGCTAGTGCCGCTACGCGGAAGTTAAAAGTCATATCAAATCCGGTTAAACAGCCATAGAATGGTTAAGTATGGAGTCCTCAGGAGTCAACCCACCCCTCGCCCCTCCCCCTCCCAGGAGGGGAAGACAGGAGTCAGAAGGAGAAAGAATTACAAAGATGAGGGTAGTTATGACGATTGAAGATTTTTTTTATGTCCAATTAAACGGATTTGATATCAAAAGTTAAAAGCGAGTGCGTAATTCTGAGGTTTCCTCAGAATGCAAGACGCACTCAAGACAGTCAAAAGTATTGATTTGTAATTGTTTTTTGACTTTATTACGGTCTATATTTGCGCCTTCCTGCACTAAATATATTGACACTCTCAGCATCAAATCTTACCATCAAATAAGAGCGATTATAATGGGAGTACTCTTTCAAAAATTTAGATATGATTGATAATAAAGAAGTATTCTAGACAGAGATATATATATTTTTTAAGTATGTCAAACAAAAAATCTGGACTATTTATCAGTGGTCTACTGCTAGGTTCAGCTATAGGTACATTAACAGGGTTATTAATAGCTCCTAGAACGGGCAAAAAAACAAGACAGTTGGTGAAAAAATCTGCATCAGCTATTCCCCAACTTGTAACAGACTTGTCTACCAGTGTCAAATTTCAAGCAGACCGCTTTTCAGGATCTACTGCTAATTCTTGGGAGGAAACTTTAGAAAGACTAAGAGAGGCGATCGCTGCTGGATTAGAAGCTAGTCAAAAGGAGAGAGAAATATTATCTCAACTAGAAGCCAAAAACTCTGAAGTTTCAGTAGTTATAAACAGGGAAAATTAAAACAAAAAGCTTTTTTTTAATCTTAAAATACTCTACAATAGCACCTATTATTGTTAAGATTATCCAGGAATAGGAAGTTATCATTCCCCTGTTTAGGCGAAATACCTGTGAACAACCCCTTGTTTTGGCTTGGATTGTCCCTTTTCCTGGTTGCATTGAGCCTCACTACTGTTTTAATTGTCACCTTACCTGCGATGTTGGCATTAGCAAGAGCTGCTCGTAGTCTAGAAAAGTTAGCAGACATCCTAGCTCGCGAATTACCACCAACTTTAGAAGCAATTCGTCTCACTGGCATAGAAATTAGTGAGTTGACTGATGATGTTAATGATAGTGTCCAGAGTGCAGGAGAAATTGTTAAGCAAGTCGATCGAAGTATTGGTAATGTCCGTCAACAAACCAAGGAAGTTAAAACTACAACGAAAAGTATTTTTACTGGTATTAAAGTAGCCTGGAAAACATTTAATTTAAAACCAAAAACAAAAGAAAATACGAGGAGACCATTAAAGCATTCTTTATCATCTTCTCATAAAAATGTCGCTCAAAGCCATCTTTACAAAGATATTCCTCCTGCTTCTGCAACTGAGGATTCTACTCTAGATGATAAACCTTAGACAGAGAAAAGTTTTCTCCCCTGTACCCTATAGCAATGTGCGCTGACTTATGTACAAAAAACAAGAACTGTCCAATAGCTAATAGTTTTATATTATCGGTTTTTTTATTCCCCCTGTTGCCTGTTGCCTGTTGCCTGCGCACAGCACTATAGTTAGGTCTTGCTGATTAAATATCAAAGCATTGACTGATATTGGTTTTAGCATTTTTTGGTCTCAAAGAGTATCAGCTTTTCAGCGGAAGAAGTTCATGCATGCTAGTATTTTAGGACGATTATGGCAGAAAAATCACTCTTACAATTTTTCCGACTACCTCCTCTATAATTCCCATTTCTCCTGTCTCCTGTCTCCTGTCTCCTGTCTCCTACCCCTACTAAAATACTTTTTCAGCAAACCCTAGTTAAAAGTTATTAACTGCCAAACTACTTACTATCATTGAGCCAACTCCAGAATCTGTAAAAATTTCCTGTAAAAGTGTATGGGGAACTCTACCATCAAGAATATGGGCAGCTCGAACTCCCTGAGCTAAACTCCGCACACAACAATTTACTTTAGGAATCATTCCACCAGATACAATTCCTTTTTCAATCAATTGTCTAGCTTCCTGGATATCTAACTTAACAATTAAACTATCTGGATTATGATAGTCTTCCAAAATTCCCGCTGTATCTGTAAGGAGAATTAACTTTTCTGCATCCATCGCAGCAGCAATTTCACCCGCAACAGTATCTGCATTAATATTGTAAGCTTGTCCTTTTTCATCTGCAGCTACACTAGATACCACGGGAATATAGCCATTATCAACTAGGGATTCTAGAATATCTATTTTGACGTTACTTACTTCCCCAACAAAACCAATACCTTCTCTTCCTTCGGGACGTGCTTTTATTAAGTTCGCATCCTTGCCACACAGACCCACAGCACGGCCACCAGCTTGATTAATTAAAGAAACAATTTCCTTATTAACCCTTCCCACTAATACCATCTCTACTACTTCCATAGTGGGCGCATCAGTAACTCGCAAACCATCCTTAAACTGCGGTTCAATTCCTAATTTACCCAACCAAGAGTTAATCTCTGGGCCACCACCATGAACCACAATCGGACGTATACCCACACAAGATAGTAGTACAATGTCCCTAATTACTTGATCTTTGAGGTTACTATCTTTCATGGCCGCACCGCCATATTTGACGACGATTTTACGACCTGCAAATTTTTGAATGTAAGGTAGTGCTTCACTTAGCACTTTGACTCGGTTGATTTCTGACTGATTTTCAAAATCTGTACTTTTTAGCATAGACAGTTACCCTTTTGAATTTATAATTTGAACCATATCAATATATAGTTTATTTCAATTTAAAAGTTAACTACTTAGTTATTTTAAAGTTTCCACAATTGACTGAGAGGAAAATAAATAACAGGAGCCCAAAGACTACTAATAACAGCAGAACCCAAAGCAACTTGCTTATAGTAAACCCAAATTTCTCCAAAGGTTTGATTGCCGATTAATCCTAACTGAATTGCCATGAAAGTTTCTGCAATAATTGCCAGAATAAATGTTACTAAAGCTATGAAAATAAAATCTTCTTGAATAAAGCGTTGCTTCTGTAAAAACACTATGACAAATCCTGCAAAAACTAAAGGAATAACATGAGTGGGATAGGGAGCTGTGATGCCATCTTGAATTAATCCTAAAACTAAGCCAGCGACTAAAGCTTCTATAGTTGAACTCTGGCTACTCCAAGCAACTACCCAAATTAATAACCAGTTAGGTCCTATACCAAAAATCTCCATTCCTGGAATACGGGTGAACAATAATAGTGCACAAACTAGTGCAGAAGCAATAGTGATTAATGATTTGAAAATAGCTTGCTGAGATATATTAGACATCTGAATTAAGAAAATAAATTTAATAATTTTAAAGTTGTTGAGGATAAGTTAATTTTTCAATTTTTAACCAGGAGAAAAATTTTAGGCTCTTGGTAATTTATACTATTTTTTTTTGCTGCAAAAAACATCTATAGAGTTTCTCAAATTACTGAGGTAAGGTTGTTTTTATTCTTTTAATTTTCTTTTCCCTAATTATACCAATTTGGAAAAAGAATGTTACGAATAATCAGGGCAGTTAAAAGACTTTAAAAGAGATGCCCCTTGGACTAAAAAGATAAATTACAACCTAATAAATAGTATCAAAGCTATTCATTCTGTACGTCGCCAATCCGACAGCTTCCCTACCTGACTCGGTCTTCGGTCCTCCTAAGAAATAACCTAGTTATTTGTAGCAAATATTTATCAAATTGGTATTACTCAGACCTACGGACGTTGTATGCAACGTCTCTACCTAAAACAAACGAATGCGCGTACCTCACGCTTCTTGGGAATTACTATATAGAGTTTTTTCCAAGTCAATGATAATTTTCATTTGTCTTAGGTAAAAGATAATTAGGTAAAAAGAGTCTTTGTAACAGAAGAATTGCCATTATTGAAAATAAAAAAAATGGGAAATAAAATAACTGTGAGCAGAATGAGACTGATTTCCTAATAATTTTAGGTCGTGCAAATTATTAATATTTTTGCATGATTTTAATTATGGCAGTCTTAAATGAATTGTCAAAAATTGGAAAGCCTTACCCCTATTCCCTAATTCCCAGATATTTTCTGCAAAATTAAAGTATGACTGCTATATATACTGTCTCTGTTGAATAAAAAATTGACCAATCAAAAGCTTTTAATTTTTATTAAATACATCCAATAACCAAATAACTCAAGAAAGACAACTAAAGAAAAATTAAAAAGTCTATCATTGATAGTTGAATTACTTTTCTGTTTCACTTTGTTTATTTTGATAAACAGTCACCCATTCCAAAGTATATAGTGGTGCTGATAATTTAACCTTCGCTTGTGGAGCAGGAGTATTATTCAAATTAATAGATTCAACTTTTCCGATAGCCAAACCTGCCGGGAATAATTGACTATAAGCAGAAGTAGATACAAAATCACCAACCTTAACATCAGGAAGATCGTTAAAAAATTCTAAGACAACTGTATCATTACCCTGACCCTTCATAAAACCCATCTGACGACTGCGAATAATTCCTGCGCCAACTTTACTGGTAGAGTCACTTACTAATAATACCTGGCTAGTATGGGGTGTAACGCTAGTTATTCTACCTACTATACCACCAGTTCCAATCACAATAAAATCTTTTTGAATACCATCTTTACTACCTCTTCCTAGAGTTACTTTTTGCCACCAATAGTCTGGACTTCTACCCACTACAGGAGCTACTATTCCTTTTGTTTTTTTAGTTTTTGTATAATTAAAAAGTTGCTTGAGAGTATTATTTTGTTTCTCTAATTCTTGTAATTGAATTTCTAGTTCTTCTATACGAGCATTCACTAATACTTCTTGTTTAACAGGACTAGGTTGAAATGGTAAACTCAGCCAATTATAAATTTCAAAAAGTAAAGAACCTTGAGTTTGTCTAACCCAAAAAGCTGCACTTACTGCTAAAATTAATAATGCAGCTTTTCTGATGATTTTTAAGCTTCGACGACGCAATGTTTGCATTGGTAAAACCTGAAAATTTGCTACTACTTTAAACTTTATTACTACTAATTTATATTCAAAACAGAAACTTCTGTATAAGGAGTCAGAAGTCAGAATTCAGAAGTCAGGATAAATGGGAATTATAGAGGAGATAGTTGGAAATTGTCCCCTGATTTTTCTGCCCTACTCTTGCCCAAAATGCATACATTCATGAGCTTCTAAGCAACCGAAAGCCTTGTAGCTTTTTTCACTCCAAAAAGGCACTTACCTTTATCTGTCAATGCTTTGATAGTTAATCAGCAAGCCCTAACTAGCTAATATTTGATTATTGAAATCGCAATTAACCATGAGTTATTAGTAATTAATCTTCTTACTGAATTTCGAGATTTACTAATTTACTAATTTACTAATTTTAAAAATACAGAGTTTTAGAGAAATTAGGAAAAATGGGTCAGTGATTAAACTTGTATCTCACAGTTCTCAAAAGTTCTGTAAAATAATATATCTATAGGTTCTGATCATCAGAACGCTTTTCAATAGGTACTCAAATATAGCAGTACTCACAAAAGTTAGGAATTATAAATCAAGACAAAACTAGGAAATACAAATAATTAACCTTCTACCCCCTATAATTTGGCTACAAAATAACTGAATTTTAGCGCATCTGTCCACTAAAAACCCTTTCTAGTTGTTTAAAATTCTCCAATACACGACCAGTACCCAAGACTACGCAGGAAAGTGGGTCTGCAGCAATATGAGTGACAATTCCAGTTTCATGGCTAATTAAAGTATCTATCCCATTTAATAAAGCACCACCACCAGCTAGCATAATACCTCTATCTATAATATCTGCTGCTAGTTCAGGAGGAGTACGTTCCAAAGTACGCTTAACTGCCTCTACAATTATTGATAGAGGTTCTGCCATACTTTCTCTAGTCTCTGCAGATTTGACAGTAACAGTTCTGGGCAAACCTGATAATAAATGTAAACCCCTAACTTCCATCGTTGCCTCATTGTCATCCTGAGTCGGATAAGCTGAACCCAATTTCATCTTGATCTCTTCAGCAGTTCGCTCGCCTATTACCAAGCTATGGACTTTTTTCATATACTGAGTAATAGCATCATTCAATTCATCTCCAGCTACACGGACAGATTCACTAAGAACTGTACCTTGTAAACTAAGAACAGCAACTTCTGTAGTCCCCCCACCAATATCCACAATCATATTACCTGTGGGTTCAGCCATAGGCAACCCTGCGCCAATAGCAGCAGCAACTGGTTCATCAATTAATCGTACCTCTCTAGCACCAGCATGAGCTGCAGCTTCCATTACAGCTCTTCTTTCTACACCAGTTACTCCGCTCGGAATGCCAATTACAATTCTTGGAGATACCAAGGTTTTTCCTTCATGAACTTTTCTAATAAAATGCTTTAGCATTAATTCTGCTATATCAAAATCAGCAATGACTCCATCCCGTAAAGGTCTGACCGCAATTACATTTGCTGGAGTTCGCCCCAGCATCCTTTTCGCTTCTTCCCCTACTGCTATAGAAGTTTTTTGCTCCTGGTCAATAGCTACCACAGATGGTTCTTGAAGAACAATACCTTTACCAGATACATATACAAGGGTATTTGCAGTACCCAAGTCAATTCCCATGTCCCGAGACAAAGAAAAGCGATTTATCCAACCCACTGACTTTTGACCCCCAAAATTCAATCTTAAGTTTGTGTAATAATTTATCAATAAATATAGCTGAGGCACTCTATTCTGTTTTTAACCCTCAGTCTATCAGGACTATAGAACCTCTGATCGTATCTTTGTCGGCGATTCAGTTTTTTTGCCAGTCCTCAGGAGTCAGTCCTCAGGAGTCAGGAGGTAGAGGGAAGGTATAAGGGAAAAAGGTTGAAAAATACTCCCCAGATCCCTATCTCCCCAGATCCCCATCTTTTTTTAAATAGATCTCAAATGGGTTCTATACAAGAATCGATGTAAGCAAATTTAACTGTCCCTGATTTTATAGTGCTACATGATAAGGACAGAATCCGGAGGATGTGTTAGATTTGAGCGATAGTTGAATAATTAGTCCTCTTGATATATTCTGGTAGATAATCAGACTGGAATTTAATTACTGATATATATTATATGAGTCTAAATATTGTTACTTTGGTTGGTAGGGCAGGTGGAGACCCTAATGTTAAATATTTTGAGTCTGGTAGTATGGTTTGCAATTTAACTTTGGCAGTAAATCGTCGTTCTAGTAAGAATGACCAACCAGACTGGTTCAATTTAGAAATTTGGGATAGAACTGGGGAGATTGCTGCTGACTATGTTCGTAAAGGTAGTTTGATTGGGATAAAAGGTTCTCTAAAGTTTGATTACTGGCAAGACCGTAATACAGGGACAAATCGCTCTAAACCAGTAATTAGAGTATACCAATTAGAATTATTAGGCTCTAAACGTGACGATGCACAAAGTTACGATGAATTTTAATTTTATAAGTTCTTGAGTTAGGAGTAGGGGAGTATTTAATAATTAATAATTAAGTGCATAAGCAAAATTAATTACATATTCCTTTCCTAAATTATCAAGCACTTTTTTGAGATATGGAAGTAAGCTATTCCAGTTTTCGGGTATCCTCTACTTCAATTCACTTGTATTTGATAAATTTCCATAATATTTCTATTCTGTTATGTTTTGGTGAATAGGTAGGCAAGAATTCCATTCTTCTAATTTATTCAGTATGCGATCGCTTGTATGAATTGAAGCTTTGTCTATAATTACTACGGTTTTTTTTGGGCAAGTTATGACTAAATTTATCCAAAAAATTTATCACAACTTCACTATTAATATACCCCTTGACTATTTCGTAACATAATTCGTTTTTACGATTCATTAATCCTAAGAAATTCACTTGTTTACTATGACAACTTTTACAAGTTATTGTTTTCCTTTTTCCTGGCCATCCATATAGAACTCCGTTCCGCTTTCCTAGGTCATGCTACACAAACGCGATCGAACTCCGTTCCGCTACGCGATCGCACTCTCACTCACTTATTTTTATTATCTTTATTTTTCATTTTCAGCAGCACCTACGCATAGCGAATCACTTACTTCAAAAATACACCAAAATTTCCTTCAAATCAATGCTGATGTATTCCTTACATATCAATGCTTTTGACAAATGGCCAAAACAAGCGCGATCGTACCCTTTTTACCCCTATTTTTCCCTCTAAATAGCTCATTTAAACTTTTTTTGGAAAATTCAGTTTAAATTACAAATATATTTTTTGAAAATTATAAGTTTAACTAATATTAACTTTTTTTTACCGAATAATTATCCATTATCCATTATTTCCCCCTACTCCCCTACTCCGCAGATGTCTATTATGAGTGAGTCTACTCTAGAGCAAATTCTTAAATTAGCTACTAATAAAGCTGAAGCTGTAGAAATTTATTATTTGTCTACTCAGGAAACACCAATAAAATTTGAAAATAATCGTTTAAAGTCTCTACAAACAAAGGCTCAACAAGGAGTAGCTCTTAGATTAATTTATCAAGGTAAATTAGGTTTTGCTAGTTCTACAGATTTGACGAGAATTGAGGATTTAGTTGCAGGAGCAATTCAAACAGCAAAAGTTAGCGATATTGCACCATTTCAATTTGCTTCCTCATATAATTTTAATTACCCAAAATTAGAGTTTAATTTACCTCAAGTTAATGAATTAATTACTTCTGGTAAAGAAATTATTGAAAGGATTCATAATTATAACCCCCATCTTCTAGTCAATATAGACTTTAATATTCGGAACAAAAATATTAAAATTTTGACTAATACTGATGTTTACGCTCAAAGGTTTAATCAATTAGTTAATGTGAGTATTTCCGGTAACTTAGTTCGGAATGAAGACTTTCTGCAAATATCTACTTCAGATGCAATAAGCGATCGAACCTTAGATATCAATAAACTACTAGAAAAATTAATCCAAAAATATCGATGGGCAGAAAATTCAGCTAAGATTACTACTGGAAATTTTCCCGTATTTTTTACTCCCACAGCAGTAGGAAAGACGATCGCTAGATTATTTAAAACTGCTTTATCTGGACAGCTTGTGGTACAAAAAGCTTCCCCTCTTACCAATAAAGTTGGAGAAACTATGTTCGATCCTCGCTTTACTCTCTTTGAAGACCCAAATATAGTCCCTTATGCTTGTCCCTTTGATGACGAAGGTATCCCAACTACGGTCAAGACTTTTATAGAAGCAGGCACTTTAAAAAGTTTCTATTGGGACCAACAATGGGCTGCTCGTGCTGGACGTAAGTCCACTGGGAATGGTTTCCGAGATGGACTATCTCAACCAACTCCTAGTTTAGTAAATTTGAGTATTAATCCTGGCCAAGCTTCTCCAAGAGAATTGATTAGTAATATAAAAGAAGGTCTAATTATAGACCAGGTATTAGGAGCTGGTCAATCTAATCAATTAGCAGGAGAATTTTCTGTCAATTTAGATTTAGGTTATAAGGTAGAAAAAGGTGAAATAACGGGTAGAGTTAAGAATACAATGGTGGCAGGTAATATTTTTGAAGCATTTCAAAATTTGGTAGATATAGGCAATTTTCCTGAGTTAGTTGGCAATAGTTATTATTTGCCATGTATTGTATTTCAAAATTTAGGTGTAGCAACAAGGGAGGCTTAGATATGAAAGTCCTTAAAGTTATTTTGATTAGTTTTTTAGCAGTTTTACTATTGAATGGATGTGTTCAATATGAAGTTGGAATAAATTTTGAGAGCCAAAACCACGGTGAAATTGTGCAACATATTAAATTAGCAGATGAGTTAAAGAATTTCAGTAGGAAGATAGTTTCTGAATGGTTAAGAAGTATAGACACTAGAGTTAATCAATTACAAGGAAAAACTAAAAAAATATCTTCTCAAGAAATTTTTGTTACGATTCCTTTTAATAATGGTGCTGACTTGGAAGACAAATTTAATCAATTTTTTAAACCTATAGATGCACAAGAATCTAATAATTATGCTGCCGATATTACAGCAGATTTACCTAAATTTGAATCTCAGATTGAAGTAAGTCAGAATAATTTATTTTTAGTACTGCGGAATAAATTGAGCATTAATTTAGATTTGCAATTATCTACATCTAATAGCAAAGTTATAGTTAATCCAGATGAGTTATTAGATTTAGAGTTTCAGTTAACTACGCCTTGGGGTTTTAACAAAATTCAAGCAAATGAAAATGATGCAATAACTTATCTAAACGAGCGACAAATTGTCTGGAAATTAAATCCAGGAGAATCAAATTCATTAGATGTAGTCTTTTGGATTCCTAGTCCCATAGGAATAGGTACAATCTTAATTGGTTTATTTGTTTATTTAGGTATAGCTTTAAAATATCAAGTACTGCCCGCTTTAGGAATTATTAAAAAATAGATTAATCAATATTGATTTTTATACTATATAATATTGCCTAAAATTTGAGGATTAAAAAATTAAGCTGCTGCATCAAAATTATAAAATATATGTAAGCATTTCCTGCGGAATGCGCAAACAACTATTAGCAGTCAGCTAGCTGACTGGGTCGGAACTACATTAACAGCAATTAATAACAAATAATTACTTCTAAGGTTTGGGAAGGATACTTTGACAGTAACTTTTTATTCTTTCTCAATTTCAAGGGTTGCTTTTACCGCAAATTCCTGGTCTAAAGCCTCCCTTTTAAGGGGAGAAAAAAAGATAATATTCCTGATGTCAAGCCTCCTTATTGGAGAGGTACTGATAACTGAAATGACCTTCCCCAAAATTAATAGCTGATAGCTAATAGCTGACGGCTGTTTGCTGACAAATATATTGTTGTCAATCTATACTTTATCTGGTATAAATTAAGTATCGGTAGTTGTCAAAATAAATCAAAACAAAAATAATGAGACCGATTAACTTTTTGCTAATTTTTTTAGTTTGTTTAGCGTTGGTTATATTCAGTTTACAGAATACCCAATTAACTACAATCAAACTTATTCAAGGCATTGAATTTGAAGCCCCTTTATCTGTAGAACTTGTAATTGCCACAGGGTTAGGAGCTATTTTGGCATGGCTATTTAACTTGTGGTCAAGAATGCAACGTACCATAACAACTTTGGGAGAAATGCGAGAAATTCGTACCAGAAATAAACGCATTAAAGAATTAGAAAAAGATATGGAACGTTATCAAGAGGAACTGATCCAAAGAGCTAGTTTACCTGCTGCAGAAACTGTATCTGAAACAGATAAATCTACTGAAGCAGAGGCTTCTAAATAAAATCATAATTAGTTAAGTTAGCAGAAATATAGTTTCAGATTGATTGAAATATTTTTCTATATGGATATTTGTATTTGAATCATACTAACCTTCCCATTGTTCAAATTAGTTACTCTAATATAGTCCTGCGCTTACTAGAAAGTGTGAGTTCTTAGGTTAACAAGTTTCCAAGTTAATCTGAGAATTATTTATATAAAATATAGGAAAAAACGATAGACATGACAGTTGGAGTTCCTCAAGTTTCAGAAACAGTTTCAGAAGGAATTGCTTTACTCACAAACTTAGCAGAAAAGGGAGAAATTAATCCTTGGGATGTTCAAGTAATTGACGTAATAGACCGCTACTTAAGTAAACTAACTCCTGAATCAAATATTTCTGCAAGTGATGACTTTACAAATTTGTCTCAGTCAGGCCAAGCATTTTTATACGCATCTATTTTAGTATGGCTAAAAGCAGATCACTTAGCTAATTCAGAATCATCTGAAACAAATTCAGAGATATCTGAAGAAGTCCAAATTCCAGAAGCAGAAACTTTTGAAACACCAAAAATACCACTGAAATTAGAACAACAATTGCGTCGTCGTGCTGTTGCTCCTTCTCAGCGCAAACGTCGAGTCACCCTTCAAGAATTAATCGAGCAGTTACAACTGATCAAATCTACTATAGAAGATAGAAAAGTACGTCCCCGTATTCGCAAAAATAGCTCAAAAGCAAGAGAGCAAGCAGCTAGAGCAATTGCAGAATTAGCCCACCAGGAAAATTTAGTAGATACAGCTAGTGACTTAGAAAAGTTCCTTCTAGAAAAATCATCACAGAGCAGTGAAGGTTGCTTTGAATTCGATCGCCTTTTGGAATTGTGGTCTTCAGTATTACAGTCTAAAGCTGAAAATGAATGTACTAATGTCCAAGTAAACTATGACCGAGTAGGTGTATTTTGGGCATTACTACTCCTTTCTGCTCAATCTAAAGTTGAATTATCCCAAGAAGAATTTTATCAAGATATTAGAATCCGTACTATTTCATCCACTTCCGAGGGGCGATCGGTTTTAGAGAAGAATATTTAATGCCTTCTTTCCTAAAACTCAAAATTTGGAACTTTAATTTATATCTGAATAAAACTCTTATTTATTAACTTTTCTCTGAAAAAAAAGCGTAGTATAATGATGTACACTTAAAATCTCTATCTTTAAAAGAAGTAAGAAGTAGGAAAGAAGTTGACAGCATATAGTTGTGGTTAGTCCATAACGATATTTAATCTAATTTAAAAAGTTGGAGATTGACCCCCTTGCTCTCCTAAGCTTCTACCTAAGGATCAGGTTACACGGTGTCAAAAATATTACTCAACCTTCTTCTTTTTTCCCTCTTTCTTACTTCCTCCTAGTTTAATTAAAACCATCAAGCTGAAAATTAGAAAACATCCAAGGAAAATTATTTCTCCGGTATTTATTTATATATCAGCGAGAAAAATGTGTCCATTAGTTCAATGTTTAGCCAAAAATAAATAAAATATTGGTAGATAAAAATTTATCGATCTACCTTTAAATAGGGAAAGTGAAAAATTCTCATTTTGCTCTTCTCTCTGTTAATCTGAGATTTTAACGGAGTGAATTGTGTTAATTGAAAACACAGATATAAGTATTTTTGATATTTCAAAGGTGGAGGAAACTTAAATGAAGGCCATGATTCTGGCAGCCGGTAAAGGAACTCGTGTTCGTCCAATTACTTATCGCATTCCTAAACCAATGATTCCTATTCTGCAAAAACCAGTAATGGAATTTTTGGTAGAGTTGCTTCGTCAACATGGTGTTAACCAAATTATGGTCAATGTTAGCCATTTAGCAAAGGAAATAGAGGATTATTTTCGTGATGGTCAAAAGTTTGGGGTAGATATTGCTTATTCTTTTGAAGGACGAATTGAGGATGGAAACTTGATTGGGGAGGCACTGGGTTCTGCTGGTGGTATGAGGCGAATTCAAGACTTTTATCCTTACTTTGATGATACTTTTATAGTCCTTTGTGGTGATGCTTTGATAGATTTGGATTTGACCGCAGCACTCAAATGGCACAAAGAAAAAGGATCGATGGCTACCGTTATTATGAAATCTATTCCTCGCGAACAGGTTTCTAGTTATGGTGTTGTAGTGACAGATGAAACAGGGCGAATTCAATCTTTTCAGGAGAAGCCAAAAGTTGAAGAAGCTCTTAGTACCGATATTAATACTGGTATTTATATTTTTGAGCCAGAAGTGCTTGATTATATTCCGTCTGGTGTTGAATTTGATATTGGTAGTCAGTTATTTCCCAAGTTGGTGGAGATAGGAGCGCCGTTTTATGGTGTGGCAATGGATTTTGAATGGGTGGATATTGGAAAAGTTCCAGACTACTGGCGAGCAATTAATGATGTACTTATGGGGCAAGTCAAAAATGTTTCTATTCCTGGTAAGGAGGTATTTCCAGGAATTTATACAGGCTTAAATGTAGCGGTTAACTGGGATAAGGTGGATATCCAAGGGCCTGTATATATCGGTGGTATGACCAGAATTGAAGATGGAGCAAAAATTGTTGGGCCGAGCATGATTGGTCCGAATTGCTGGATTTGTAGTGGAGCTACTGTTAATAGCAGTGTAATTTTTGAGTATTCTCGCTTAGGCCCAGGAATTCGTTTGATTGATAAGTTAGTATTTGGTCGCTATTGTGTGGATAAGACTGGAGCATCTATTGATGTTCAAGCTGCTGCTCTTGATTGGCTAATTACTGATACTCGTCATCCTGATCCTCCTCAAGAACATATAGATATTAAGGATTTTTTGCAAGAAAATGGTGGTTAATTTCTAATGAAGAAGGAAGGGTTGATAATTTTTTTGACTGTGTGTTACCTCTTCTATAGATGAGAATTCTAGGAAACAAGAGTTGTTCACTTATTGAGTTTAAACTTTAGAAATTAGCAGAATATAGTTTATATCCACAATAGTATATGAGCAATATTTTCCTGGCTGTACAGCTGCTGTTTGCGGAGTATTGTATCAGTAAAGTCACTACTGGATTATTCAGAAAGAAGTGGCAATTTCTAATAGATTCAAACTGTGAAAACAATAAAAAACCTAATTCTCAGAAGTTTTTAGGGGAGATAATAACAAGCTAAACGGTTTAGCTACTGTTTGTTATTGTCAAGAAAAATAAGTAAGTTGCTTCATTCAACTTTCTAAAGTTTATAACATAAGTAAGAAGTAAGAAGGAAGAAGGAAGAAGGAAGAAGGCCTTTAGTTATCTAGGCGATTAGTTATCTAGGAGAGGACTGAAGTTGAAAAAATCTGGCGTTGTCTGAGTTTTAAGCTTTTGATATGTCTTAACCTTTCTTTCGACTGCTATATTTCAATTGCTGCCCTTTGCACGACTAATTGGGGTTTGCTGAAAAAGTCTTTTGGCAGGGGTAGGTCTTAGGAGGAACGGGGAATTTAGAGGAGGTAGTCGGATATATTTATCCCTTTATTTTTTTTGCCATAGTTAGCCCAAAATCCTAACTTTTTGCTCGCTCAAGCTTAAAAAATTGCACTTTGTTTCGCTCTAAAAAGGCTAAAACCTTTATCTATAAATGCTTTGAGATTTAATCAGCAATCCTTAATTGGTACAGTAAAAGAGTAAAAGTATTGAGTAAATAATAAGATTTCATTTTTATCTTTGCTTATTGCTTTGAGCATTTTACCTAATTGTTCTACAAAGTTCTATATATTAGTTTCTGAGTAGTATAATTCCTAAAGTTAGTATGGGCAAAAGGTATTTTACTCCTACTATATTAACTCTTATTACTAAATGCTGAATTATATTAATACTAGGGGATTTGATATTAGTTTGTAGAGTTTAAGTTGAAGGAAGAGGGAAAGAGGTTGATTAACTTTTTTTTGACTTTTGAATTCTGTGAAGTAATTGTCTGAAATTTACTCTTAATATCATGTCCGTTTAATAGCGCTCAGGAAAAACTTTTTTCTTCTCTTCCTTATTCTTCCCTCCTGACTCATGACTCCTTCATCTTTATTTATAAGTATTTAACCGGACATAATATAACTTCTTCCTTCTTGCTTTTTAATTCCTTTTAGTAGTCTTTCCGATCCAAATCATCCCTTAGATTAGATAAGTGTAACTGCTGAGACTATTCTCATAATTTTGCAGCAGCATTCGCGACTCTTTAATGGTAATTTTCTCTTCTTGTAAAGCTTGCTCAGTTTGACGACGAATACTTTCTACTAAACCATCAGAATTATACTGAACATAATTTAATACTTCTGTCATTGTGTCACCTTTAACAACGTGTTCGATTTTGTAACCTGAAGGGGTTAATTTAATATGCAAAACATTAACATCACCAAATAGGTTATGTAGATTACCCATTATTTCTTGATAAGCACCTCCAAGAAACATTGCTAGATAGTAAGGTTTAAAGATAGAAGCAATTTCTTTTGAGGAATTTTCTAATGTTTGACTTGCGAAATGTTCAGAATATTTCTCACTAACTTGAGTTTGAAGAGGATGTAATTCTAATAATGATTTGACATCTCGTAAATCGATAAATTTCTCAATTTTTCCATCACTATCGCAGGTAAGGTCAGCTAATATAGCTCTTTCTGTAGGTTCTTCATCTAACCTGTGAATAGGCATAATTGGAAATAATTGATTAATCGCCCAACTATCAGGAGCAGATTGAAAAACAGAAAGATTAATGTAATAAATAGATGCCATGATTTTTTCTAGTTCTTCTAAATCATCTGGAATATATTCAGAACCTTTTAATATCTCTTGAATTTTCCGAAAACATCCCCAATACAGTTGTTCTACTTTGGCGCGATCGCTAATACTCAGATATCCAAAATTAAATAGACTTATAGATTCTTCTTTGAATTGAATTGCATCGTGATATGCTTCCTGGTAATTATTTTTGTTAATAGATTGATAAGTTTCGTAGAGGTTTTGTAGAATTAAATGCTCTTCTTTTCCAACAATTTTAGGTTCTTCTTTTGGAACTTGACTAACTCCTAAAACATCAAAAATAAGAACTGATTGATGAGATGCAACAGCTCTGCCACTTTCACTAACTAATATTGGTGGTAATATATTTTTCTCTTCACAAGCTTCTTTAACTTCTGCCACAATATCATTGGCATAGTTCTGCATATCATAGTTTTTGGAAGCATAAAACTTACTTTTTGAGCCATCATAATCAACTGCCAAACCACCGCCGACATCTAAGTATTTCATATTAGCTCCTAGTTGAGCTAATTCAACATAAATTTGACTTGCTTCTCTAATAGCATCTTTAATTACACTAATTGAAGAAATTTGAGAACCGATATGAAAATGTAAGAGCTGCAAAGAATCTAAAATATCTGCATTTTTTAACTGATTAACAACTTGAATTATTTCCGGAATACCAAGACCAAATTTAGCGCGGTCGCCTGTAGTTCCTGCCCAACGACCGATACCTTTAGTGCTGAGTTTTACTCTAACTCCTACTACTGGTTTAATATTTAATTTTCGACTAGCTTCTATTACTAACTGTACTTCTTCTACCTGTTCAATCACAATTATTGGTGTTTTTCCTAATCTTTGAGCTAGCATTGCAGTCTCAATGTATTCTCGGTCTTTATAACCATTACAAATTATTAGTGAATCAGGAGTATTCAAAGTCGCGATCGCAATTAATAATTCAGGTTTTGAACCTGCTTCTAAACCAAATTTATGAGGCTTACCAAATTTAACAATTTCTTCTACTAATTGACGATTTTGATTACATTTTACTGGAAATACACCACGATAAATATTTTTATATTTATAACGAGCGATCGCCTTAGAAAAACAAGCATTTAAGCGCTCAATTCTATCTTCAAGGATATCGGAAAATCTAATAATTAAAGGCAATCCTATATTTCTTTGTTTAATAGATTCAATCAGTTCAAATAGGTCTATTGAACCTCCTAGATCGCCTTTAGGAGAAACTGTAATATGACCAGCAGAATTAATTGAGAAATAGGGATTACCCCATCCTTGAATTCTATATAATTTCTCACTATCTTCAATAGTCCATACTTTTTTTTGTTGAGAGTTTATCCGCTCGATTTCTGTTTTAGAAGTATTAGTTAATGATGTGTTATTTGAAATATCAGAAGTATTTTGATTTATAGTTGACTGTAAATCCATGATGTGTTTTACTTTTAATATACTAAGATTGCAATAATTTTAACTTAATTATTGGTAAGTTCGGATAATTAACCATTAGCGCTAGATGTAGTAGGCAAAAACTATAGCACTATAGTACAGGTAGTGTTTACTCTCATACTAACCCATTGGAGACCTATTTAAAAAGAGATGGGGATATAGAGAGTATTTTTCAACAACGATTGACAACCAAAATCGTAAGCTATGGTGGGACAGTAGTGCTAGCTGACCAGTGGTTTCAATCATCCAAAACTTGTCATAGTTGTGGTCGTATTAATCAAGAATTAAAGTTAAAAGACCGCACCGGGGAATTGTCCTCACTGTGGAATGAGAATAGACCGCGACTTGAATGCTGCACTGTTGTTATCTCAGTATGGGGAAATTAATCAATTTAATAGGGTAGGCTGTACCCGAATTTACGCTTGTGAACTGGAAGAGGGTGGCCTCCCAGGTTGAAGCAAGAAGCAAACATCTTTGACTGGCATTACCAGGTTTTACCGAGTTTTGGTGGAATTGTGTAGGTATTGTACAGCAGAGCGTCAAATCAGGTTAATCTGTATTGTGTATTCAGAAAATTTTTGAGGAGTATCAGTTTGGAACGCACCTTCATAGCTATTAAACCCGATGGTGTCCAAAGAGGACTTGTTGGCCAAATTATCAGTCGCTTTGAAACAAAAGGTTTTACCCTAGTTGGTCTAAAAATTATGAGTGTAAGTAAGGAACTAGCTGAAAAACACTATGAAGTTCATAAAGAAAGACCATTTTTTCCAAGCTTAATACAATTTATTACATCTGGCCCTGTAGTAGCAATGGTTTGGGAAGGTGAAGGGGTTGTGGCATCTGCGAGAAAAATTATTGGGGCAACTAATCCTTTGAGTGCTGAACCTGGTACAATTCGTGGTGATTATGGAATTAGTGTTGGCCGTAATCTAATACATGGTTCTGATGCGATTGAGACTGCTCAAACTGAAATTAGTCTTTGGTTTAAAGAGGAAGAGTTAGTATCATGGCAGCCAACTTTAACTCCCTGGATTGTTGAATAATATAGAGAAATAGAGAAAATTTTCTTGTCTTAAATGTCTATGAGTTAGCTCCCTGATTTAGAGAGCTAACTATTTCAATGCCATATTGAAATCTCAATAAATTTCAGCTTTATTTGTTCAATTTAGCAGGAATATTTGTCTGAAGAAATCCCTATCCTGTATAAATATAGAAATACTTAAAATATCAATTATTAACTATTCTGAATAAACTATATATTTGGTTGATAATTATAACTAATATAGCGACCTTAAATAGCCTTTGAATAAACGTTAGTCTGAGAAAATATATCTAAGTAGTCAAGCAAAATTAATTGTATATTTGACTCTCAGGTTCAAGTAGTTCTGTATCGTCATGGCAAATTAGGGCTGAAACACCTACTATACTAATTATCAATACTAATGACCACTTACCGAATATTAATAGTAGTTTAACTAATTTTATATTCTTGAAAATTATTTTTTTTTGTAAACTTATGTTGACTTATATTAAGAATCTTATGAGATGTTTCAGGCAAGAGCAAACCCCGCAGCTAAATACATCAAATGGGTAGTGTAGAAAGAAGAAAAAAAATTAGTGTTTGTTTACAAGTTGTAAATTTGCCAATTACGGGTAAAATATGGAACATTAACTGCAAACTACAAATACAAACATTAGGAGTTTTGAACTATGCCTCTATCTGACACTCAAGTATTAGTTGCTCTAGTAATTGCTCTCATCCCAGGAATCTTAGCATTCCGACTCTCAACTGAGCTTTACAAATAAAATCTCGGTCAATTATCAAAATCTAAATTTGTCCTAACAGTTGCTTCTCAAGATACAGTTAAATTTTTGCTTTTTACCAAAACTAAGTATGATAGAGAAGTTACTATGTTAAAAACTGTTGGGACAAATTTTTTATGGAGATGGAATAGGAATCTTCAAAAAATTTCTTTGCTGTGAAAACCAAAGGTAATTAAAATCAAATTCAAATACGAACCAATTATTTATCTGATTTTTCATACTACAGCCTTTTTATCTGGGATGTGGATACTAAGTGCTATGAAAAAAGTATTGAGGTAGTAGAGGATAGGGAATACTAAAGGAGGGAAAATAGCATTAAAGATTAGTACACACAAGGATATATGGTACTCAACACAGCACTTTTTTTATTATAAAAAAACTCAATCTATATTTACATATCAAATCAAAACACTATAATAGTCCTTTTAGATGAGTTGTGCAATCTTGTTAAATCATTTTTTCAACAATAATATTCTTAATTAGCTTTCACTTGTACTTGTTCACAATAATCGCAGTTTACTTCAATATTTAATTTTATTTTGACATCTTAAATGTAAACTCAATCGATAGATTAATATCTAAATAGAAAAATATTCTAATTGATGAAGCTATCTTGACAAAATTATGCAAGCTACTAAACCTGTAACATTTTCACCAGTTTCTCACAACACTCCTACTCAGGTAAAACCTCAAATATTTTCCAAAAGAATCAAGTCTTCTTATCTAGGAATAACAATTGAAACTACAGTCAAATTATTTACTAATATTGTAATTTCTGTTTTTGTAACATCAGCTTTCTTGAAATTGTGGCCTCATTACCAATCTATTCAAGAAAAGCTACAAGTAATTGAATCTGAAATTGAAGCCACAACTGAAAGACTTAATCAAGAGAAAGCAGATTTTACTCGTTATTTCGATCCTAGTCAGGCCAAAAGTATTATGCAAGAGCAAAGCAACCGAGTAGACCCTCATCAAATACCGATAATTTGGCTAGAAGATAATGGTATTAAACCAAATTCAGAATCTATTAGCTCCCCTTGAAAAAGTAGTCAGTAGTTTTTAGTAGGAGGGAGACAAGCAGCACAAGGGAGAAAAAAGTATATATAGATATTATTTGAATGTATTTCTGCTTGCTTGCCCACTTTCTCCTCAGTCTACTTTTGATAATTTGTGCAGAAATTTCAGATTTATTGCAGAGTCATTTCATTCTAGATTTGAACAATGAATTTATTTATTTTCAGACAGCGAAATATAAATTTCCTCAAGCTTGAAATAATCTGGTTTCCTCAATAAATAAAATGGCAAAGTTTAGAATGAAACAGCCCTGGATTTATTGAATGATTATTAATATTATGTAGAAACACAATCCTGAATATTTCCCCCTAAGAAAATATGGATAAAAAGTCACGAGTGCAGGATCGCAGAAATAACTAACCAATTATAAAATCCTAAAAGCTTTACCAATCAATACTTTTGACTTTTAACTTCCGCGTAGTGGCACTATGCTGCATTTGCTAATGCAATTTCAGATGTAAGAATTTCTACTGCAGCTTGATATTGTTTGTCAGCTTCTGTGGTAATTTGGTAAGGCAAAATCGGGTCTTCTTCCACCACAACATCAGGCATAATTCCCTGTTTATTGATATCTGTATGGTTTGGTGTTTCATACTTGGCCACCGTCACAGCCAACCCCGAACCATCAGACAAATCAAACAAAGACTGAATTAACCCTTTGCCAAAAGTTTTTTCACCTACTAACAAAGCACGGCCATTATCCTGAAGAGCACCTGCAAGAATTTCACTGGCACTGGCAGTACCCTGATTAGTTAATACAACTAATGGGGAATCAGTTATGGCTAGTCCTTCAGCAGAAAAACTACCAAGAAATCTTTGTCTATTAACCGTGTAAACAATAGTACCATCATCCAACCATAGACGAGCAATTTCTATGCCAGCTTGTAATAGTCCACCTGGATTATTTCGTAAATCAAGCACATAACCAATAACCCCCTGCTGCTCAAAACTTTCTACTGCCTGGCTGACTTCTGTCGCAGCATTAGCATTAAATTGACTCAGACGAATATAACCAATTTTTCCTGTTTCCGGGCCAGACTTTAATTCAGCATAGACTGGGTTAATTTCAATAGTATCCCTAATTAGTTTAATTTCTTGAGGTTGGTCGTTGCTTTCTGTCAAAATTGTCAATACTACTGAAGAACCAACAGGACCTCGCATTCTATTTGCAGCTTCATCCAAAGTAAATTCTGAAGTTGATTGGCCATCAATTTTGAGGACGCGATCGCGAGGTTGAATACCAGCAGCTTCAGCAGGAGAACCCTCCAGGGGAGAGATGACTATTAGTTCTCCTGTTTGAGGATCTAAAGCAATTTGTAAACCGACTCCTGTTAATTCTCCAGAGGTATTAACCTGCAAATTATGGTATTGTTCTGGTTTGAGAAGTCTGGTGAAGGGGTCTTCCAGACTTGCCAACATTTCTTGAATGGCATTATAAGTATCGTCTCTGTTCTCAAGGGGTTTCTTAATCAATTTTTGACGTACAAACCACCAATTCTGATGATTGAAAGAATCATCAACATAAGCCAAGTTAACTATCCGCCAAGCTTCGCCCAATAAACTCTGTTCCTCTGTCAGTGCTGATGCAGATGATGTCCAAAATCCACAACTCAGAATCACTGGAAAAATAAAGAGAAATATAACTCGGATAAATCTTTTTTTCATAGATACAAAAATTATTGCCTTATAAAGGTTATTGGGTAAAATTTATAGTATAAATGAAAAATACTTAATATCCCAAACTTGATAAAAGCTGACACGTTAATATATCGGGAGTTTGTTAGCCCTGTTCTTTGAAGACAGGGTTGAAAAGTGACTCGTGCGGATTTATTTTCAGTAAAAAATGATACAATTGAACCAAGCAAGTTAAGAACAACTATCTACGCTTTGAGGCATTCCTAGTAAGGTAAAATTCCTGCAACGAAGAACCGAATGTACAGAGTATGAAACCACTATACGAGCAAGTAACAGCAGGGTGTTGACCCTATCGTTCCTGACATCGTGATGGACTTGGAAAGCGTAAAAAATTAACAAGTAAGCGCAATTGCAGTATTGGTAAATCAATAGTCGTTTTGAGCGTCTAGGGGAATATTTGACTATTCCTTGGAGCGCAGAGTGTCAACTTGATGAAATTTATCCATAAGTTATGTTAAATTTTTTAAAGGGAGGGTAGAAAAGAATTAATATTTGTTTATTAAAGTTAAGGTAGACTTGTCTCTGGATTCCTTTGCCGGTTAGTATGATTTTTGTATAGCTGGCTACAGCTTTTAGGTAAGTATACTTTTCTAACTACCCAAAACCATCGATTAAAAAAAAGCAATATTCATCTAGGATTTTTGGCTTCATGTTCACAAAACAGGTAACTGATTCAGCAGCTTATAAGTGGTTCGATGAGCGCTTAGAAGTTCAAGCACTCGCTGACGATATCTCCAGCAAATATGTCCCACCCCATGTAAATATTTTTTACTGCTTGGGTGGTATTACTTTGGTTTGCTTCCTCATCCAGTTTGCTACTGGGTTTGCTATGACTTTCTACTACAAGCCAACAGTAACAGAAGCACTGGCATCAGTTCAATATATTATGACTGAGGTTAACTTTGGTTGGCTAATTCGTTCTATCCATCGTTGGTCGGCCAGTATGATGGTGCTGATGATGATTCTTCATGTTTTCCGAGTTTATCTCACAGGTGGTTTCAAGAAACCCCGGGAACTTACTTGGGTAACAGGTGTAGTTATGGCTGTAATTACGGTTAGTTTTGGTGTTACAGGTTATTCTCTACCTTGGGACCAAATTGGTTACTGGGCTGTGAAAATTGTTTCTGGGGTACCTGATGCAATTCCATTTGTTGGTCCATTTATTGTAGAACTAATGCGTGGTAGTACAAGTGTTGGTCAAGCAACTTTAACTCGCTTCTACAGTCTTCATACTTTTGTACTACCTTGGTTAATTGCAGTATTTATGTTACTGCATTTCTTGATGATTCGTAAGCAAGGTATCTCTGGACCTTTGTAAGTTAACCTATACGAATCGTGATGATGTAGCTATAGCATAAATCATCAGAAATATTAGGATTAATAGTGGCGGGACAGACCGCCCAATAAAAGTACAACGCCTGCGCTGAGGTATACTTAGGGTAAAGACGGAGAAATAAAGCTTCTAGAGATGGTCTGACAGAAATGCAACTTAACTTGTTTGATACGAGTTTATGTGCATCTAGTTATAGAGTCTGTGAAGCAAGAATATCCCACTATAATCTTTTATTTAGTGGTGATAGTGTCAAAAATAATCAAATACTAGCTCTCGGTGATTACGGAGAAAAAAATATTATGTCCACTTTAAAAAAGCCGGATCTGAGTGATCCTCAATTAAGAGCTAAGTTAGCTAAAGGTATGGGTCACAATTATTACGGTGAACCTGCTTGGCCTAACGACTTACTCTATATATTTCCAGTCGTAATTGTTGGTACATTTGCTTTGTGTGTAGGTCTAGCAGTACTAGATCCTGCTATGGTTGGCGAACCAGCAGACCCATTTGCTACACCTCTAGAAATTCTGCCTGAATGGTATTTCTGGCCAGTGTTTCAAATTCTGCGTACTGTACCTAATAAGTTGTTGGGTATTGTAGCAATGGCTTCTATTCCTCTGGGATTAATGTTGGTTCCTTTCATTGAAAGTGTAAATAAGTTTCAAAACCCTTTCCGTCGTCCAGTAGCTACTGCTGTTTTCTTGTTTGGTACAGCAGTAACTCTGTGGTTGGGTATTGGTGCTACTTTACCAATTGAGAAATCCTTGACTTTTGGTCTATTCTAAGAATGAGACTTCTAAAATAAGATTTTACACCCTTTGTTGATTTTCTTGATGAGTACATTTGTAGTTGTGTACTTGTATAAATTTTCAAGGGGTTTTACCTCTCCCCGCGCTTTTAAGCGCGGGGATTCTAAACTGTTGCTACGATTAGGGGATAAAGCCAAATCTGGTAGCTTTTTTAGTTTTGGTTTCCCAGATAGGAAATCTGGAGCGCGAGGGTTAAAACTCGCCTACAGACCTTGACTAGGCTTAGATCTAATTGTGTCTCTACTTTACGTTCACGAAGCGTGCCGAAAGCAAGTATATTCGCTGCACCATTTAAGTCAGCTTTGACCCACAAACCTTTACCAGTGTGGTATATCCCACGTTTAACTCGTTTCCCTGATGGTTTCCAACGGCAGTCGCTACAACGGGGGGAACCCCCGCAATGCGCTGACTCCCCTTCAGGTTTTTCACCGAAAGTAGGTAGAAAATCGCCATCTAGAAAACTAGCCTTGCTGGTATATGACTCTTCAGTTTCAACAAACTTAATCCCGTACTCAAGGCACAGTTGTTTAACTCATTCTTTAAGTTTAGTTGTGGGAATTTGTACGAATGACTGTGTTGTTTTACCTAGCTTAGACTCTACTATTAACTGAAAAGCATTTTATATTTATTTGGCTAAATTTAGGTTTCATAGCTTGATTCACCAACGCACCATTTTTGCAGCTTTATTAACTGCATCTCTCATCTGGCGATTACGTTTTTCTGTGATGTGGGCTAATTGCTCATCCGAATAACCCTGGGGTTTACCCTCTTTGAGAGTGGAAACCCGTTTATTATACCACTGGTTAAGGCTTTTAACATTACGCCCATCAATAATCAAGCTAGTACCAACGTTAGAAACGCAACTTAGGAGCCGTGTAAAAATAACTTGAACAAATTACTCCCAAAGCTAAATAATCAAAGTATCACGTTTATTGTTGGGTAATATGTCTGATCACTCTGTAGTCAAAACTATTCAAGACAAGTATGAATTGTTGTGGCCTTACTTAAACGAAAAAAACACGACGTATATGGGCAGCCATTGAAGCTCAAAGCCTGGGTTGGGGAGGTATCACCTTGGTAGCCAAAGCAACTGGACTTTCCCGGACAACAATTCATGCTGGTATGGATAATCTCTGTAAATCAGATGGAACAACAAGATCGGACTACAGCGATCGAATTCGTGAATTTGGTGGTGGCCATAAACTACTAGAAGAAAAAGACCCAACTCTGTGAACAGATTTGGAATTACTGATTGAACCCGCAACTTTAGGAGACCCAGAATCTCCTCTGAAATGGACCTCAAAAAGTGTAGCTAAATTAGCAGCAGGATTGAATCAAGGGGGACACAGAATCAGCCCTAAAAGTGTTGATCATTTACTGGAGTCTCTTGGTTACAGCCTACAATCAAATCGTAAGACTCGCGATCGCTCATCTCACCCAGATCGAGATGCTCAGTTTTTACATATTGCTCAATAAATATTTCCAATCTGAAAATCAACCAGTCATTTCTGTTGATACCAAGAAAAAAGAATTAATTGGGGATTTTCAGAACTCTGGTCATGAATGGTGTGTTAATGGACAACCAGTAGAAGTACGAATGCACGACTTTGCTGACCCAAAATTAAGTAAAGCAATTCCCTATGGAATTTATGACTTAAGTTTTAATACTGGATGGGTCAATGTTGGTATCGACCATGACACAGCCTGCTTTGCAGTGGAGTCGATTCGCCATTGGTGGTACTCAATGGGTGAAGAACTTGATCCAGATAGTCAAAAGTTCAAGAGGGAAGCCGACAGTTGTGGTAGTAATAGTTATCGCTCCCGACTGTGGAAGTTAAAACTACAAGAATTTGCCGACGAGATTAATCGGACTATTCATGTGTCTCATTTTCCTGCCGGTACAAGTAAATGGAACAAAATTGAACATCGCTTGTGTTGCCAGATCACCCAAAACTGGCGTGGCAGACCTTTAACTAGCTTGCAAGTCGTGATTAATCTTATTAACAATACTACTACCACACAAGTATTGAATGTAGTTGCTCACCTAGACGAAAATTTTTACGAAACAGGAATTAAAGTAAGTCGCGAAGAATTTAATGCCATTAGAATTGAGCCAGACTTTTTTGATGGTGAATGGAATTATGTGATTAAGCCGAGAACAATAACTTAAATTGTTCAAGTTATTTTTACACGGCTACTTAACCAATTATTAATTCCGGGGTCTACACCCAAGACGTTCTTCGGGTTTAACTTGTGTTGAATTACAATCTCTTTTTGATCAACAAACTCAGCATAAAAACACTGATTGTGTGGTAGTATTCACAAATGTTTGATATCTGAAAACTGTAGACTTAGATGGCATGGGTATCAAAAAACTGTCTAATTTAAATCATCATTTTACAGTTCCAGAGGCATTATCATGTTATCCTCAACAATTCTTAAAGCTTGCTTGGGATAAGTCACCATTGCTAAACCATCTTTTTTACGATAGCTAGGAACCCTTGGTTTAAAATGCAGATTGCCTTTTTTGTATTTTTTGTCTAACTCCTTAAATTACTTAAAAGATTCAGCGACAGACCTAAGTATTTGCTGTGCTGCCTGTGAATGCAAAACTTGATAATGTTTATTTGATTTGTACTCTTTTTCTAGGTCATACTTACCAATTATTTTCTTAGCTTTAAAAAACAATTGACGGCCATAATAAATACCACAATTGGTTAGCTTGTGGGATTGAGAACAAATAAATTCAAGAATTGATTTTAAGTCATAATCGGGCTTGATTAGATTGTGCTGACAGCCATACAAATAAATTACCTCCTTAATTGAATATATATTATGAATTATCTCATTTTTATGTATTTGTAATGTTAAGATTATGTGGATACTGCGGGATTTGTCTCCCAGTGTCTGTTTTCTACCCCTCTCTAAAGGGTAGGGACTTTCAAAGTTCCGCCAGTTCTTTTGTCAAAGTTTTTTGGGGTTGCAAATTATGGAATAATATTGCCAAAAGTTCATTGATACTTTGACTAAAAAAACCTAATATTAATTGTTCAAGCAATTCTCAAATATACAATGCTTTTCATCAAAAATATCAAATAATTCATCAATCTATCTCACTATTTTCAACAGGCTTATTTATTTAAGTAAAATATGTTTGAAAAGCTTAATTTTTCATTTTTTACTCTCAAAATATTTAGGGTTTTTAGGAAAAATATTATTACTGGCATAGGTCGATCGTTGTGGATCGCCTTTTTTTGAGTTGTAATTGTAATATGATCGCCAAAAGTTAGATAAATTATAATTTATAGTTGATATTAATTATCATTAATTATCCCTGGTTAAAAGTTACATATAATTGGCTTTTACTAGGTTGTGCTATAAATAGTATCTAGAGGTGCTTGGAAATAAAAAATTTAATTAACAATGTGGAGATTAAGTTGGCTAACAAGATTAATCAAAAAAAAGGAAATACATTTGTTTTTCTGGAAATTTTATCTCGTGAAGGTGGCATTCAATCTTATGTTAGAGATATTTTCCAGGCTTACCAAGACCTAACAAATTCTACAAATGCTTCTGATTCGGTTCTAGATACTGATATATTATTACTGAGAGATGGATTAGAATGTGAAAATCCCTATCAGTCGAAGAATATAAATTTCTATTATTTAAAAACTCAGCCTCTTTGGTTAGGGCGTTTTAGGTTAGCAGCAAAATTATTATGGTGTTTGCTGAAAAAACAACCTCAACAAGTTTTTTGTGGTCATATTAATTTAGCTCCCTTAGTTCAAATTTTGTGTGTACCTCTCGGCATTCCCTACACAGTTTTGACTTATGGTAAGGAAGTGTGGGAACCACTACCAAATAAATATCAACAGGCATTAAAACAAGCAGCTCGTATTTTAACTATTAGTCGTTATAGTCGCGATCGCTGTTGTGAAAATAATCATCTAGATCAAGAAAAGTTTCAATTGTTACCTTGTATGGTGGATGAGAATACTTTTATTCCTCAGCCTAAACCGAAAGATTTGATTGAGCGTTACAACCTGGAAGGGGCAAAGGTGTTAATGACTGTCGCTAGACTTTGGTCAGGAGACCCCTATAAAGGTGTTGATGTTACTATCCGTGCCCTTTCTAAGATACTACAAATATTCCCAGAAGTAAAGTATTTAGTCATTGGAAGAGGAGACGACCAACCTCGGTTAGCCAAGTTAGCTCAAGATTTAGGGGTGGAGAAACAAGTTATATTTGCTGGGTTTGTGCCTACAGAAGATTTGGTCAGACATTATCAAGTAGCTGATGCTTATGTGATGCCTTCTCAGGAAGGATTCGGTATAGTTTATTTAGAAGCAATGGCCTGTGGAATACCAGTATTATCAGGTGATGCAGATGGATCGGCAGACCCTTTACAGGATGGAAAATTAGGATGGCGCGTACCCTATAGAGATCCAGAAGCAGTAACTAATGCTTGCATTGAGATGTTGAAGGGAGAGGACCGAAGGTCTGATGGTAATTGGTTGCGAGAAGAAAGCGTAAAAGTGTTTGGTAGGGTTGCTTTTACTAAAAGGGTCAAACAACTTTTAGATTTGTGATTAGGATATAAAAAGGATGGATATTTAAGGAGATCATGAAGTGAATCAAGGCAATTCAAAGGTATTTAAATTAACACTGGCCAGTATTGGTAATTGGATAATTGTTTTAGCTGTTGTTTGGCTTTTAGGGTCTGTAGGGTTAGGATGGTTAGTTAATTCTGTTTTGATATTAATTGGTTTTATATTGATTGCACCTATAATTGCATTTATTGGGTTACGTTGGTGGTTGAATCGTAATTTAATTATAGATAAATGTCCTGTTTGTAGTTATGAATTTACTGCTTTAAATCAGACTCAATTTCAATGTCCTAGTTGTGGAGAACCACTTAAGGTTGAAGGGGGTAATTTTAGTAGGTTAACTCCTCCTGGTACTATTGATGTATCTGCGGTGGAGATTAATGCAAAACAAATTGAAGAGTATCGGTCAAAAAATTGATTTATTTGAGATTAATTTGATAGTGGAGCCAAGTTAAACAATTAATAATTAATTATTAACAATTACCTATCCTTTAAAAGAAGAGGATTGAAGCTTAAGTAAAATTTTTTCTTTTTTCTCCTTTAAAGAAGAGGCTTTAAACTTTAATTATTCGGTAGAAAATTTTCTCTGAAAGAAAAACATAAGATCTTGGTTAACTAAAATATACTTACTTTCTTTGAGTTAGTTTTGAAAATTAACATTGAGATTTTTTTTAGCTAAATTTATTTTATTTCTAGAGATAGATTCTAGTTAGTCTTGTCAAAGTAGTGATATTAGTTGGCACATATCCTTAGTTATTAAGAACTAATCTACAAAGACCGCTACTTAATTTAATACAAAATGAGCGAGACAAAATGAAAGAGGCAATACTGACTTAAGATGGTAAGTTAATAGCTTTTTATTCTGGTTTAACTAATGCTAATTTGCTATGACATCAATAAAAATTTAATTTAGATAATGAATATAAGCTTTGATGTATTGTAGGAAAAATTCATTGGAAACGGAGCAGAAAACTGAACCTTATATCATGTCCGGTTGAATATTTATAAATAAATAAATGATTAGGGAGTAGAGAGTAGAGAGTAGGGAGCAAAAAGAGATTTGCGATCGCTAGTGAAAGGATAGTTTTTTTGATAACTAATTATCTGGGCATGATATTATTAATTTCCTGATTTACTAATAAATAAATCTGTAATTAAAGGGAGATGATCTGAACCGAAATTTAAACCTGAATTAGCTCTGGTCTTAACGTTTACAACTTTAATTTCTGAACTGATTAAACAATGATCTATGGGAATTTGAAAAAATCTAGATAAAATATACAAGAGTACAGAGTTATTAAATCTTGCAGGCCAAGTGGGAATAATACCAAAACCTAAACGACTATTTCTTAATCCAGTTTCTTGTTCTAATTTGTGATAATCAGGAGACCACATAGTTATATTCAAATCTCCTGCAAGAATAACTGGATGATTTAATTGTTGAATATATTTACTAAGTTTTTTTAATATTTGATTGCGTTGTTTAAAGGTGCTTCTATATATCGGAACAGTAGGATGGGTTGCTATTAAATAAATGGTTTGCTGATTAATGTTGAAGTTGGTAATAATAGTAGGTTTGTTGGGAGCAAAAAATTCTATTGAGTAATTATTGAGAGGAAATTTGCTGTAAACTGCAACAAGTCCATAGGGAAGAGTTCCATAGGTAGACTGAGAAACAGAATTAATTGAATTAGGTAAAATATCAGATAATGTTTGTAGATTTTGAAACCATTTATTAGTAGGTTCTAAAAAAATTGCTATATCTGGATTTTCTTGTCTTACCATTCTGGTAACTTGTGAATATTGATAATTTATGCCTCCATAAAGGTTATAAACTAAAATTCGCAGGTTAGGAGTTTCTTGGCTAATACCATTTTTATGAATATACCAAGGTAAAATTGGGGTGAGGTTAATAATTGTGCAAAATATGCCTACTAATAATAATCTCTTTTTGCCTGTTATACCTAAGCAACATAACAAAATTAAGCTGATGACAAAATATTGAACTTTAAAATGAGAGATTAGCTCGAAAATGATACCTTTTTGCCAATAACCTCCTAGAGAAAACAGAGTAGTAATAATAATTCCTGTGGTTAATAAGTAACTGAAGATTTTTTTCAGTCGATAAAAGCTGGAGGTTTCCATAAAGGTCAAGGCTTTCCAGATAGAGGTAGTCAATCGACTATTAATAATTGATAATTATTCTACTAATTATAATCAAATACACCTTTATTTTGGTTGAATAAAAAGTCATGCATATAGACGAGTTACATTCAATAACATTACAATACCACAATTTTTAAATTCTTACAGCTTGAGATGCTTTTTTCCTTTTGGAGCTTTGCAAAATGTTTTTTTTTATAGCTAATTAATTTAATTGATAATTATTTTTTTTATAGCATCTTATTTGACTAAAAAGTCAATTAAATAGACAAATTACATATAAAAACATTACGATACCACAAATTTTAAGTTATTATAGCTCGAGATGTATTTTGTGCTTTTGGAGCTTTTCAAAATGATTTTTTTAGGACTAATTAAACATTAAACAGATTTGATATTAATCATAAGTAGCGAGGGAAAATTAAACACAAAATAGCTGTATTTTTCCCATCTGACGGCTACCCTACTTAACATCTCAAGAGTCAAAATTAACTTGATTGATGAACAGGCACTTATTTAACTAAAATGTCTGACAAAAACATTAAAAGAATCCGCAAAGTTTGAAGATTCTAATTTTAATTCTTAAAATATAGACTGTTAGTTTTCCTATATCAGGATTTGAAAAAAATGGCACGTTTAGCATTACTCAGCACATCAGATAAAACAGGTCTAATTGACTTAGCAAAAACTCTAGTTACAGAATTTGACTATGAAATAATTAGTAGTGGCGGTACTGCTAAAACTCTGAAAGAAGCAGGAATTTCTGTGACAAAAGTATCTGACTATACGGGATTTCCAGAAATTCTTGGAGGTAGAGTTAAAACCTTACATCCTCGGATTCATGGAGGTATATTAGCAAGAAGAGATTTAGAGCAAGATATTGAAGACTTAAATGCTAATAATATTCGACCTATCGATCTAGTTGTAGTTAATTTATACCCGTTTGAACAAACAATTTCTCAGCCGGGAGTTACCTTAGTAGAAGCAATTGAAAAAATTGATATTGGCGGACCAGCAATGTTAAGAGCATCAGCTAAAAATTTTGCTCATCTAACAGTTTTATGTAAGCCTAATCAATATAATTCATACTTGGAAGAACTACGGAAAAATCAGGGTGAAATATCATTAGAATTTCGTCAAAAATGTGCCTTAGCTGGATTTAAACATACAGCAACTTACGACCAGGCGATCGCTACTTATTTACAAGAGCAACAAACAACTTCTGAACAGGAAAAAGAAACATTTTTCCTCTCTGGTAAAAATATTAAATCTCTGCGTTATGGAGAAAATCCTCATCAATCTGCTACTTGGTATCAAAGCGGAATTATTCCTAGTGGGTGGGCGGCAAGTAAAATTCTTCAAGGTAAAGAATTAAGTTATAACAATTTAGTAGATTTAGAGGCAGCGAGACGTATTATTACGGAATTTTCTGATGCTCCGACTGTGGCAATTCTTAAACATACAAATCCTTGTGGAATTGCAATTAGTGAAACTCTTTTGGAGGCTTATGAAAAAGCTTTTGCTGGAGATTCGGTTTCTGCTTTTGGGGGAATTGTTGCTTTGAATAAGTCTATTGATGCTCCTACTGCGACTGCTATGACTAAGACTTTTTTGGAATGTGTAGTTGCTCCGGGATGCGAACCAGAAGCGGAGGAAATTTTTCAGAAAAAATCTAAATTAAGAGTGTTAATTTCACCTGATTTAAAACAGAGTCCGTCGGAAACTATAAAGGTAATTGCTGGTGGTTTTTTAGTACAAGATAGTGATGATGCAGTAGAAAATTCTAGTGATTGGAAAGTTGTTACTGAAAAACAACCGACTCCGGAAGAAATGGAGGAATTAATGTTTGCTTGGAAGGTGGTAAAGCACGTTAAGTCTAATGCTATTGTGGTGACTAAAAATTTGGCAACTGCTGGTATTGGTGCTGGTCAAATGAATCGAGTTGGGGCAGTAAAAATTGCTTTGGAACAAGCAGGAGAAAAGGCTGTTGGAGGAGTATTAGCTAGTGATGCTTTTTTCCCTTTTGATGATTCGGTAAAAACGGCAGCAGCAGCGGGAATAACTGCTATTATTCAGCCAGGAGGTAGTATGCGAGATAAAGATTCTATTGCTGCTGCAAATGAGTTAGGTTTGGTAATGATACTAACTGGAATGCGTCATTTTTTACATTAATAAAATAGGGAATAGGGAATAGGGAATAGGCGGAAATAATTGATAATTTCTGTACAATAAGTACCTGGACAGAAATATTTATCAAAAGAATTGGGTCGCGCAACCCCGCCTTTTAAGGCGAAATATTTTTGGAGCGAAGCTCAAATCCTCCTTACAAAAATAACTTCTGACTTCGTTAAATACTGGGTTATTCGTAAGTAGATAAAGGTTTGAGTTTTAATTTTCTGTAGTTGATTTTGTCTGCCTACTTATCAGAACTTTTGAGATGAGAAAAAGGTAAAATTTTTAGCCTATAAAATCTTAATGCATGACTTTTTATTTCTGTTGTAGGAGAAATAACCGGATTTGGTATAAGTAACCCAGTAAAAATCTGTATGTATAAGTATAAAAGTCGCCATTTCAGTTATCAGTTGTCAGTGAGAATTCATATAATTTTTCTGACTCTTGGTTCTGGAAGTGGCAAGGCAAAATATAGTCTACTTAGGATGAGAAAAAAGTCGGATGTGGTTTGAAGTATTACACAGTATTAACCAACTTAATATCAAATATTACGATTATAGCGCTACACATTAAGGCTAGGACATAAATAAAGCTAAAACCCTTTTGTATTTTCCTGTTGCCTATTTCCTGTTGCCTTGCATGTAGCGCTATAACTTTTTTTGTAGTTAGGGAAGACCTAGATTTGGCATATAGGAAAATTAAATAAAGAGTAAAAGTTTTTCATACTCCCTACTGCCCTACTTTCATACTCCCTACTCTTTAAAACAATTGATTATTTGGCAAAAATTATGACATTTACTCCACCACAAAATTTACCTCAAGAAGTAAAAATTAACCTATTATTAGCAGGAGGACATCAATATACTATTTATCTCAAATCTGATGCACAACTACTCCAACTTTTAGCCAAAACACTATTATCTAAACATCAAAAAACAGAAAATTCTACTCTATTTCAAATTCCCATAGTAGAAGGTCATTCTGCTTTATGTTTTCCTAGCGAACATTTAGTCGGAATGGTGACGGAACCACCAATATATTTGCAGCATTTACAGTCACAAGATACTCAATCTAATATCAAAACTTCTACTCCTCCTCCTCCCTCTAAAACAGACAATTTAGAATCTCGTTATTTACTCATAGAAAATTTTCTCACCCAATCAGAAAATCAACAACTATTTAATTATGTTTTGCAAAGACAATCTGATTTTGTACCAACTACAACATCAACTAAAGCAGAAAATTATCGTCGCTCTCTAGTATTGCACTCGTTCCCAAAATTCAGAGAATTAATAGTCAACAGAATTCAAGAAGTTTTAGCTGATGCGTTAAAAAAGTTAAGTATCCCAGAATTTTCAATTGCCGAAATTGAAAGTCAGTTAACAGCTCATAATGATAATAATTTCTATAAAATTCACAATGATAATGGTTCTCCGGATACTGCTACTAGAGTTTTTACCTATGTTTATTATTTTTATCAAGAACCTAAAGCATTTACAGGTGGTAATTTAATAATTTACGATAGTCAAATCAAAGGAAAATATTATGTCAAAGCTGACACATTTAAAACTATAGAACCTAAAAATAATAGTATTATATTTTTTCTCAGTCGTTATATGCACGAAGTTTTATCAGTAAGTTGCCCCTCTAAAGCTTTTTCAGATAGTCGATTTACTATTAATGGTTGGATACGGAGAAATAATTAATAATTAATAATTAATAATTACAACATATTTCGGGCAAACAAAAAGTAAGCATTTCCTGCGGAATGCTGCGCAAACAGCTATTAGCAGTCAGCTATCAGCAATAAATAATTACTTCTAAGGTTTAGTCAGGGAAATTTACCAGTAATTTTTATTCTTTCCTCAATTTCAAAGGTTGCTTTTATCTTCCTCAAAATTAATAGCTGTTAACGCAGTTCTGACCATAGGAGACTAGCTAATAACTGAAGGTTGAATGCTTACAACAAAAATAATTAATAATTACAACTTCCTCCTCTATAATTCTCATTTCTCCTGACTCCTACCTTTACCAATGGACTTTTTCGACAAACCCTAATTAGTGTTAATTATTCTTGCTATTTACTTATCTCTCGCTCCCCCACTTCCCTCCTCAAGAAAGTATACGTTTATTAAATTGGTGTAATTATGCTGAGTGACAAAGATAATCAAAATCTGATTAAATCAAAATGTGTGAAAATTGAGAATTTTTTAACAGAAGTAGAAAATCAAAAAATTCTAGCATCTGTAATTAAACTAGAAGCATATTTTGAAAAAAGTACTACTAGCATAAATGACTCTGACTTTCGCAAATCAAGAGTCTTACATTTAGCGCCTATTTCCAAAGTTAGAATTAGTAATCGAATTAAATTAGTTTTACCTCAAGTTTTATCGAAACTGAGTCATCAAATATTTCCCATAGCTAAAATAGAAGGGCAAGTAACAGCTCATAATCATGGTCATTATTATCAAGCTCATAATGATAATGGAATGCCTGAAGTTGCTAAAAGAGAAATTACCTACATTTATTATTTTTACCAACAACCTAAAAAATTTTCTGGTGGAGAATTAGTGCTATATGATGGAAAAATAGATAATAATTATTATACTCAGGCAAATTCATTCAAAAAAATTGCACCTATAAATAATACTATTATTTTCTTTCCTAGTCGTTACTGGCATGAAGTTTTACCAGTAAATTGTCCTTCTAAAACTTTTGCAGATAGTCGCTTTACTATTAATGGTTGGATCTGGAGAAATTAAACTGTTAAAGATAGGCTATGAAGAATTAATAATGAACAATTAATAATTCATAATGACCTCTACTTCAAACAAGAGAATTGACTCAAAAGATTTTTTTTCTTTTCTCTTTCTCCTTGTCGGGCAAAAGTCAGTGGCGCTGTTAAGGAGAGACTTGATATAGTATCCGGATAATTAGTTATCCAATGATTAGCGGAAGACGGAGTCAGGAGTCAGGAAAAAGGAAGGATATGAACAATTAATAATGAACAATTAATAATTAATAATGACCTTTACTTCAAACAAGAGAATTGACTAAAAAGATTTTTTTATTTAATGAGGTAAAAAAAAATTGGTAAGCATTTCCTGCGGAATGCTGCGCAAACAGCTATTAGCTGTCAGCTCTCAGCTCTTATAAGGAGATTTTAATATATAGACTTTAAAGCCAGTTTTTAGGCGTAAAATTTAATTCTCACTCAATTAGTAAAGCTTTTATCTAGAACTAAAAAAATCAATAAATGATGGCTGATAGATGACAGCTGAATGCTTACAAAATTTGATAATTTCCGAAAAAAAAACCTACTATTGCGAGATAATATTTAGATAAATTATGAAATACTTTTTGTCTGTCATTTTGTCCGTCATTTTTGTGACAATAAAATCCCTCTTATAGCAATTCCTATGCTGGTGAGGTACAAAATTCCTTTTTTTTTAGGGAGTAGGGAATAGGGAGTAGGGAGTAGGAAGTAGAAAATAAGAAAAACAACTGTGCCTCAGTAACTTGAGAAACGTTATATTACCTAAAAATTGTGGTATAAAGCCTCCTATTTTAAGGGGATAAAAAAATAGAATATTCCTAATGTCAAGCTTCCTTATTGCAGGAGGTACTGATAACTGATAACTGAAATAACCTTCCTTTATTCTCCGTTCATATCTCAAATGTCAACTCTGTATATGCTAAAATGCTATTTCTGAAACCAGAGAAATTATAGAATTATGGCAAGTAGATTTTCAGCAAATAAAATGTTTAACCTGTCTAGTAAACCAACTATTTCAATGCAGATGATGTGGGTCGGCTTAATCATTACAATTTTATTTATATTAATTGCTATTTTATCTCCACTTTTAGAAAATTTAGACTTGCTCCAAGACCCCCAAGAATTTCTCAGTAACCCCATTCATCAATCACCATCTTTTGAACATTGGTTTGGTACAAACCGTCAAGGTTATGATGTATTTTCTCGAACATTATTCGGGGTACAAGTTGCTTGGAAAGTTGTAATTTTAGCCACAGCATTAAGTTTAATTATTGGCGTACCTCTAGGAATGGTAAGCGGTTATCTTGGCGGTATAATTGATAAGGTTTTAATATTTTTTATGGATACTGTTTATACTTTGCCAGGATTATTACTTTCAATAACTCTAGCTTTTGTTGTGGGAAAAGGAATATTAAATGCAGCGATCGCTCTGAGTATTGCTTATATTCCACAATATTATCGAGTAGTTCGTAACCATACAGTTAGTGTAAAAAATGAACTATTTATTGAAGCAGCAAAAGCGATGGGTGCTAATACTTGGAGAGTATTAACTCGTTATTTATTTCTTAATGTTATTCAGAGTGTGCCTGTGTTATTTACTCTTAATGCTGCGGATGCAGTTTTAGTATTAGGAGGATTGGGATTTTTAGGATTAGGATTACCTCCTGAAACTGCTGAATGGGGAAATGATTTAAGGTTAGCTTTAGATGCTTTACCTACAGGTATTTGGTGGACTGCTTTTTTCCCTGGTTGTGCTTTAACTTTAATGGTAATTGGTTTATCTTTATTAGGGGAAGGATGGAATGAGTTTGTTAATCCTAAATTGAGAAATTAATGAAGAAGGAAGAGGGAAGATGGAAGAAAGAATAAGGTAGAGGAAAGAGGGGATAAGGAAGAAAAAAGAAGGTAGAAGGTAGAGGGAAGAAAGAAGGTAGAAGGAAGGTTGATTATTGATATTTTTTTGTTTTAGATATTCTAGAAGTAAAGAGTAGTAATGACAGTTGCTATAAAACCTAGTATTCTAGTATTGGACTGTTTAATCTTAAATGTTGCAATAGCAAATTTTTAAGAGATCACTTCTTCTATAGCCTTTTCAAATGAGATTTCAAACAAGAATTGGTTATTTACTAACAGTAAAAAATCCGGCAAACCTTCTTATACCAATTTGATAAAAGTGCGAGGTTTTAGGTGGTAATGGTTCAAAAATTTAGGATTTTTGTCAAGAGTTGGGCAGAAAAATCAAGGGGCGATTCTTCCTACTATCTCCTCTATAATTCCCATTTATCCTGAGTTCCCCTCCTGGGAGGGGTTAGGGGTGGGTTGACTCCTACCCTCACCCATAAGACTTTTTCAGCAAACCCTAATTATTAATTATTAATTGTTGAAAATTACCATCTACCAAAAGTACCCCATACTGCCCCAGAAATTATGCCCCAAATTGAACCAATACCTGCACCAATAATTACTCCTCTAAGTAAAGTAACTTGACGAATAATTCCTAAACTTAAAAAGAAATCATCTCCCATAGTTGTAGACAAAATAGCTCCAATAATTCCCCAAGCGATCGCCATCAAAAAACAACCCCAAATTGCTCCAACAATTGCACCTCTGATCCCAATTAATTCTAATGCTAAAGGTAAAGGAGGAGCCATAATTAATCCACCTAATATAATTCCAGATATTGCTCCACCAATAGCACCATTACCACCACCAAAAATTACTGTAGCTATTAATAGTTGAGGCAAGTTACTAGAAGTAATATCCATATTTGCTTGACTCCAAAACAATAAGCAAACTGTGGCAATTATACCTATAATTGTGCCAAAAAAAGACCCCCAAATTGCACCTAAAATTGCTCCCGACTTACCCCAAATTCTCGCACCTCCCAAAAACATAGGAGGTTTAAATAAACTCCAAACAAAACCAAAAGTTGCTCCCAAAAATGCTCCTGATATATATGCTTTACCAACATTAGCATCCCGATTTAATATTGCTAACATTAATCCTCCTATAACGCTGCCCAGGAAAAAGCCACCAATAATTCCAAATATTATATAATTTTTGCTAGATTCATCCTGTCTTCCCATTAATGATTTCCAAATTAGGCTAATAACTGTACACCACAAGATACCCATTAATAATGCACTTACAATAGTGACTAAATTTTGATTAATTCCTATGGATAAACCAGCCAAAGTAGCACCAAATAAAACACCCCAAACAGTACCACCAATTGTGCCCCAAATTATCTTATGAACTATATTTGTTTGATTGCTAGGTAACTCTCTCATAATTTTTATTCTTGCTACACTGTATAAGGTATTAGATGTTAAGTTTTAGGTGGCTCAACTTTTTTTACCTCATACCTACTACCTAAGACTTACAATCTTATTTTCACTTTAACCTACTACTTAAAATCTTCTTCAATAAACTACTAGAAATCCTGAAAAATTATCTTTACTATCAGGAATTAGAGCATAAGAGGATGCACTACGACAATGCCTAGCACCAATATTCCAAGAGTGTGCTCTATGAAATTTTATATTAATTTTTTGACTTATATTCCCAAACCTTGCCATTTGATAGGGAAAAATTATAATCATTATGCCAACAATTAGCGGATTATTTCTAAACATTTTTGTGCATATAGCAGAAGAAGAAAGGAATAGGGAAAAATTTGGCGTTGTCTGAGTTTTAAGCTTTTTGATATATCCTAACCTTTGCTTCGACTGCTATATCACATAAACTAAAAGCATTATCTGAAAAACTATCGATTTTTGTTGTTTGACAATATTTGATGACTATAGAGACTTTTTCATCAGTATAATTTCCACTTTAATTAGGTAAAAAGGTGTAGTTGTATTTGCACGGACAGATATATTCCCATTCAGCTTCACTAAGTAAACGATGGTTTTTAATTAAGTAGGTAGGCGTTAAAATTTATCGTACTTAGGAAGGCAGAAGGCAGAAGGGAAAAGGCTTATAAACTACTTTACTTTTTGTTAAAGACTTAATTTTTTTCATGCCTATCTACTTATTTTCTAAGATATTCTGGCACAAAATTCATTAGCTTTATATCTTCATCTGCTTTCTACTCTTCAAAAATTAATAATTATCTCTCGTTAAAAATGAAGCAATAGTAACTTGATATTGAGGTCTTTCACTCAATAATTTTTTAGTCTATATTTTGGAAAAATTAAGCATAAACATATCACTTGGAATTAATATCATTTATATCAAAAGCTCACTCTAGTAATTTCATTTGATTTGCGTTAAAAAAACCGAACGCTTTTAGGCAACAGGCAAGAAGGTTTGCCGGATTTTTTACTGTTAGTAAATAACTAACTTTTGTTTGACATTTAATTTGAAAATGTTATCTATAAATATGTTTTTATGAAAAATTATTTTAGACGTTGTTTTTCAGTTTTTTCTATATCTATACCGGTCGCATTAATTAGCTTGAAGATGCCCATGTTTCTACTTAAAAATAACAGGTGCATCTTTGTGGTGGATCAGCCATTCCTGATCCTATACACAATCGCTATTAAGGCAGTTCGTCTACAGGAGGATAACCGATTCAATGCCTCTACTATCAAGCTTTAAAATTTAATATTAAAAAGTATTATTTGAAGCTTTACTAAGATTGATTTTTTGTAGATTAGTTGATTAGTATAATTTTTATACAAAAACAAGGTGCAACTCAAAATCAGACCTGCTATACCTAAAAAAATATCAAGTTTCGCCCATCGCTCATAGTGTTATTTAATTCATTTATGGACTGGCAAAAAATCAATAGCTCGAGCTGTATAAGTATCTCTAATTATCATTTTATAGAAGATAGATTTTAATCAGCTACCTTTTATTCAGACAAAGATGATATGATGTTTAAAACTTATTTTTGATGATATTTTATGCACAATCAAGAACCACCCAAAATTATTAAACAACGTCTGCAATATCAGGGTAGAAAATTTAACTTTGACGTTAACCATCTACGTCTACCCAATGGAGTTGAAGGAGACTGGGAATGTATTCGTCATCCGGGTGGAGCTTTATGTATTCCTGTTACTTCAGATGGAAAATTAATCTTAGTAAAACAATATCGATTTGCCATTAAAGATAGGATTTTAGAATTTCCAGCAGGTACAATAGAAGAAAATGAAAATCCTGCTGATACTATCAAACGAGAAATAGAAGAAGAAACAGGTTATCGCGCTCATAAATGGCGAAAGTTAGGAGAATTTCCTCTCGCTCCTGGATACTCGGATGAATTTATTTATGCTTTTTTAGCAGAAGATTTAGAAAAGTTGGAAAGTCCGCCAGCGCAAGATATTGATGAAGATATAGAAACAGTTTTAATGACACTTCAAGAATTAGAACAGGCTATCTTTGATGGAGAAATTGTTGATGCTAAGTCAATCTGTAGTTTATTCTTGGCTAAACCATTTTTATTAGGAAATAAGAAGTAAGAAGTAAGAAGTAAGAAGGAAGAAGGAATAAGGCGTTTAGTTATCTAGGCGATGAGTTATCTATAACAGAAGGAAAAAGCTTGGGTTCTCTGAATGTTAAGTTTTTGATATTTCCTAAGCTTTGCTTTGACTGCTATATTAACCAATAATTTAGTATCAACGCCTGAAAATTGGTATTAAGCTTAAAATGAAATTTTTCCTTTGAACAAAGCAAGCAAATAACAAAAATGAAGACTGTAAAGGAGTAGCGAAGTAGAAAAAATTAATTTGCAAAACCTATTTGATTTGACAAATAGAAATATTTATTAGCTAAACTACAGTTCAAAAATTAACAGTTAACAATTATTGAAGGAGGAAGAAGATATTTAGTTATCTACCAGAATGGAGTGGGAGAGTAATACCATTTCTCAAAAACTTTTCTACATTTTCTTGAGCTGGGGAGTTGGGGAGTTGGGGAGTTGGGGAGTTAGGGAGAAATAAAAATAATAATAATTAATATTAAATTGACTCAAATTAGCAAAAAGTTTATTAGGATAGTTTAATTACTTAATAACTGAAGTGTTACCTAAGTATAGCATTACTTTTGGTAATTGGTATAAGGGACTCAGGGAGTAGTAAACATAAGAATAATATGCACTTACTGGCTAATCATCGCTCTTAAGGTTATTAAATCCTACTAATTACTTAATCATTGAAGTTTTGCATCAGCATCGCATTCTTTTTGATAAATGGTATTAAACCCATAAATAAAAACGATAATTAACAATTACCGAAAAATTTTGGTCTAAAGACTCCTTATTGCAGGAGGTACTGATAACTGATAACTGATAACTGATAACTGATAACTGATAACTGATAACTGATAACTGATAACTGATAACTGATAACTGATAACTGATAACTGATAACTGATAACTGATAACTGATAACTGAAATGACCTCTCCTGAAAAATAAGAGGATTAACTAAAAAGACAAAAGAATGATTTTTTTCGTGAAAATTAGAGACTTAAAACCTAAAATAATTAATCATTAATAATTTTGTTAAGATCGAGATTATAGCTGACTTGGAATTACTATAAACGTAAGCATTCCACAGGAAATGCTTACCTATAAACAAAAATTTTCTAATTAACAGTAAACTGAAAATTATAGCAGTCGAAGGAAAAGTTAGGAAAAATCAAAAGCTTAAAATTAAGACAAGGTAAGATTTTTTCTTCTTCCTTTTTCCTTCTTCTTTCTTTCTTCTACTATAACAATAAAATTAAAATAAATGTCTAACTTAATTCTCTTTTGGCATCGACGCGATTTACGCATTTCAGATAATATCGGACTGACACAAGCATCTCAACAAAATCAAAAAGTAGTAGGTATATTTTGCCTTGACCAAAATATTCTTAAACGAGACGACATTGCACCCGCAAGAATAACCTATATGATTGGTTGTTTACAACATCTACAAAAACGCTACCAAGAAATAGGAAGTCAACTATTAATACTCTTAGGAAAACCTACCGAAGCTATACCAAAATTAGCAACTTTTTTGGAGGCAAAAGCAGTATATTGGAATCGAGATGTTGAACCTTATAGTCGGGAACGCGACCGCCAAGTTACTGAAAATTTAGAAACAGTAAATATTCAAGTAAAAACATTTTGGGATCAACTCCTCCATTGCCCAGAAGAAATATTTACTTCTACTAAAAAACCCTATAGTGTCTATACCCCATTCTGGAGAACTTGGAGTGGCAAAAAAAAATCTAAACCAGTCAATACTCCCCTACTTAAAGGGTTAACTGAAGAGCAACTTCAACAAACCAAAAAAGTAGCAACTATTGACTTACCCACTGCGAAAGAATTAGGATTGAATTGGGAAAACCCACTCATTCTCGAACCCGGAGAAACTATTGCATTAGAAAAATTAGAAACATTTTGCCAAGGGGCAATATACTCATACCAACAACAACGAAATTTCCCTAGCATTGATGGTACATCCCAACTCAGTCCTGCCCTAAAATTTGGTGCTATTGGTATTCGGACAGTTTGGGCAAAAACTCAAGAATTAATCGAAAATTGTTCCAGCGATGAAGCATTTGACAATATCGAAACTTGGCAAAAAGAAATAGCATGGCGCGAATTTTATCAATATGTTATGTATCATTATCCCGAACTAGAAACAGGTCCTTATCGCCCACATTGGAAAAATTTTCCCTGGGAGAATAATGAAGCATATTTTCAAGCTTGGTGTGAAGGTAAAACAGGTTATCCTATTGTTGATGCTGCCATGCGTCAGTTAAATGAAACAGGTTGGATGCACAACCGTTGCCGAATGATAGTTGCTAGTTTTCTGACCAAAGATTTAATAATTAATTGGCAGTGGGGGGAGAAATATTTTATGCAGAAGTTGATAGATGGAGACCTTTCTGCAAATAATGGGGGTTGGCAGTGGAGTGCATCGAGTGGAATGGACCCAAAACCGTTGAGAATATTTAATCCTTCATCTCAGACACAAAAATATGACCCAGAAGCAGAATATATTCGGGAGTGGGTGTCAGAGTTGCGGAGTGTGGATACGAAATATTTGGTTACTGGTAAAATTCCCGCAGATGAAAGAGAGGGTATAGGTTATCCTGCGCCTATTGTTGACCATAAAAAACGACAACAAATATTCAAGTCACTTTATCAGGAGCAGAAAAATTGATTCAGAATATCTTTAGGTTACTTTTTCCTAAATCAACCTAATTTATTAATACACATCTCCAGAAAATAGGGAGTAGGGAGTAGGGAGAAAGAATTGATAATTTCTGTGCGATAATTGATTCGATTTTTTATTATTGGAGATGTCTAATGAATTTGAACCATTGATTTATGTAGTTATAACTTGGCTGAAAATAAATCAGCTAATTCTCCAATATTTTTTGCTCCAGCTAGTTCAATGTGGGGGATATTTAAGGATAATTCTTCCATCACCATCATAATAATTTATGCTAGATTTACTGAATCTATCCCTAAGTTTTTAAGACTATTGGTTTAGTTTAGAGGAACTTCTTCTAATTATGATGCCACTTAACGAGTATACTTCCTAATTAACTACAATATTTTTCCTCTATTTATTATTTTGATTTTGCCCTAGTTTATTAGCTTTTTATTTTAAATTTTTAACTTTATAAATTATTTGGTTTGCCACTTTAATAAGTAACTTTTTGTTTCGCTACCTTATCAAGTATTGAGCATAACTCTTGCTGCAAGTTTTCTTGTAAATTACAGAATTATTGGCCTTAGGATAACCATTGCCCAGCTTAATTTTTTGGCAATACCTTTCTATATCCTGCTCACAAAAAAAATAGTTCACCGCAACGCCGTCTTACCTCAGCTTTTGACCTGGATAATACCAGGTGGGTTCCTCGGCTCAAGTTTAAAGTTTCTGAGTGCAAGCTCAGTTTACTGCCACTCAAACATCTAGGTCCCGATGTTTTTTGATTTGTAGGTCAAAAAAACATTTTTGGCAGTCACCAACGTCGCAGTAGAACCTAGAAACTATTATAGCGATTATTTTTTGAATGTCACCCCCTATCAGGAAACTCAAAAGTCAAAAATTAAAAGTCAAAAGTTAAAAGTCATAAATTGGAGCCTTGACACTTAATTTTTATCAAAATCATGTGGGTCTAATACCAAGCGTCAAAAAAGAATGCTATATTTAAGTGACACTTCAATTATTAAGTAATTAACACAGACTGAATATTTTTTTTGATAATTATTAGCCAGTTATTGTTAATTATTCTTATTTTTACCTCTCCCCTACTCTCTCACTTCCCTACTCCCCCTCTCAATAAAATGTAGCAAACATTTATCAAATTGGTATAAAACTCCGCCTTCTAAGTCGAAATATTTTTGGAGAGTTGCTCACACATCCCCTACTTCCCCTCCTGGGAGGGGTTAGGGGTGGGTTAACTTCTGACTTCTGACTTCTGACTTCTGACTTCGTTAACTCTGCCAGATACTTTCAATTTTGTGGGCGATCGCCTCAGCTTTCTGACGGCACTTGGTGGAATTTTCCTTATGCACCAATACTGTTACATGACCCAACTTTCGTCCTGGACGAGATTCTGTTTTGCCATACCACCAAACTGAAGCATTAGGAATCTGAGCTAATTGTTGCCGTTTTGTCAAGTAGTCATTTACCGCAAATTCATAACCCAACAAATTCACCATCACCGCACCCCTAGACTTAAGAGCGGTACTACCCAGAGGTAGACCACAAACTGCCCGTAGATGTTGTTCAAATTGAGAAGTCTCACAAGCATCCAAAGTGTAATGACCAGAGTTATGAGTTCTCGGAGCAATTTCATTAATTAAAATTGTTTGATTTTTAGTAATAAATAATTCAATACCAAATACTCCCACAACTTCTAAACTATTGAGGAGAGTTTGAGCGATCGCTTGAATTTCTTTGACTAATTCTAAATTTTCATCACATACAAAAACCCGCCGACAAACCTGATTTTCTTGTTGTGTTTCTACTACTGGGTAAACTTTAATTTCACCAGTCACTGAACGAGCAGCAATAATTGCAACTTCCCGGTCAAAAGGGATAAATTCTTGAATGAAAATATTTGAATTTCTCTGATATTTTAAACTATTAATATCTTGAATAACAGAAATACCATGACCATCATAACCATGACGACGTGCTTTTAATACTAGAGGAAATTTTATTGCTTCAGCTTCTGTTTCCCACTCCCAAAATTGGGGAACAGGTAAACCTAAATCTCGTAAATAACACAACTGTTGATATTTATCTAATAAGGGCTTTAACACAGATAAATTAGGACGAAAAATTACATTTTTTTTACTCAGAAGCGACAACTCATCTATATTAATAAATTCATTTTCAAAAGTAATCACATCACAACTATTTGCTAACTGAGCAGTTGCCCGAGCATCATCAATTTCTGCCAAAATAGTATCTTTTGCTATAGATACTGCCGGGTCATCTTTTTCAGGAGTTTGAATAATTAAATCTACTCCCAATTTTTTAGCAGCATCCGCCATCATCCATGCCAACTGACCTCCACCAATGACACCCACTCGCTGAATTTTGTTTTGGTATTTTTTTGCCTTTTCAGTACTATTCATTTTTATTACAAATTCAGTTTCAACTTTTGTATTTTATAGCAGAAGAAAGAAGGAAAAAGAAAGAAGGAAGAAGGAAAAATATTGCGTTGTCTGAGTTTTCAGCTTTTGATATGTCCGCGCCCTTTGCTTCGACTGCTATAACAAAATAAAAATAGTTTTTATCAGTTTTATTAATCTATAGCAATTCTATTTCAGTTGCGGGCAAAAATATCTTTAGGAAATCGGGAGTAGGGAATAGAAAAGAACAAAAACAACTGTACCTCAGTAACTTGGGAAACGCTACATACAAAATAGGAAGCTATAAAACATTACAAATTAATTTCGTAAGTTGAACAATAATTTTCAAGAAACTTTTAGATAACTTTTACTCTTTTTTACCTAATAGTTAATAACTGATTCCCACTAGCTTCAAGTTTTAAATTTTAAATTTTAGATAATTTTTACTTTTTTTCAATTAACAACTGATTCCCACTAGCTTCAAGTTTTAAATTTTAAATTTTAGATAATTTTTACTTTTTTTCAATTAACAACTAATTCCCACTAGCTTCAAGTTTTAAATTTTAAATTTTAGATAATTTTTACTTTTTTTCAATTAACAACTAATTCCCACTAGCTTCAAGTTTTAAATTTTAAATCTCAGATATAGCAATAGCCAAAGCTGTTAAGATTTATGCTGATGATGAATGATGAATCTTAGACTAGATAATGTTTTTTCCGCTGTTCCCAATTAAGTGTTCCCTGTTATAACTTTTACCTTCTTTCAGTTACCGAATAATTAAGGTTTAAAGCCTCTTCTTTAAAACAAAAAAAATCCTGTTCGCCAGTCCTATCAGTTTTTAGGAGAGGTAATTTCAGTTATCAGTTAACAGCGCCTCTGTAATAAGGAAGCAAGAAAATTCCGTATTTTCTTTTTTTATCCCCTTAAAAAGGGAGGCTTTAGACCACGATTTTTCGGTAATTATTAAGTAGGTAAGTCTAATTAAACGTTAAAAAAATTGTATGAGCGGATTTAACCAAAACGAAAGCTTTGACTTAAGCACGCTCGAGTGCTAAAAACCCGCCCTCTAATATTGTGTTTATTTCTGCTCACCTACCTAATTAGTCATTATTAATTATTAATTATTAATTACTTAAATCAGCTCTTAATTTTTTTTCTGCTTCTACTTCATCTAGTTTTGATTGTTCAATAAACTCATAAAATATTGCTTTTTCAATCTTAGGAAATGTAGGGCTAGTTTCAACTTCAACATATTTTTTATTTTGCAGTTTATAAATTAGTAAAACTTCTCCGTTATAACGCCAAAATTCTGAGATTCCCATGCTCGCATAAAGATTAACTTTATTAATATCGGTATGAGTAATATCAACTTCTACTACTAAATCAGGCGGAGGATCTTCAGTTAAATCAATTTTTTTTCCTGCCACCTTTGATTGATTTTGAATGTAATAACAATTGTCAGGTTCTGCACCTCTGTCTAACTGTGGATAATTCAAAGTCGTCGAACCTAAAGTTTTAATTTTTAAACCCATTTCAAAAACTAAAATTCTGATAAATAAACCAATTATTTCTCTAGCAAATTCATGTTCTTCCAGAGGCATAGTAATTTCCAATATTCCTTGGTCATATATAATTCTGGCATTGCGATTTTCTCCCAGAGCTTCAAGAATTTTTTGGTATTTATGCCAATTCAAGTTATAGAAAACAATTCTTTTTTCAGGAAGAGTTAGAGCAACAGTATTAATCATTTTTTTTCCTATCAAACCATTTTGTTCCCATTTCAGTCATAGCTGAGAATACTAGATAAAAAATCAAAATACTTATACCGATAAGAAATGGTACTAAATCATCCGGCATTTGTTAATCCCTAGTCAATTTTATCCACCGATGATAACATGAATAACGTTTTCGGCTGTCGCCGACATATTTGCGGAGCATTCCGGAGGAAAACCCTTAACCTTACTTCAGAAGTATCTCTATCTACATTTCAGTTAATAACTATAGCAATATGATTTGAGTTGTTAGATATTGAAAACTTTTAGGGAACAGGGAACAGGGAACAGAGAAGAATAAAAAACATATCATATGAATATAATAATTGCTATATTCTATACTTTTAAGGAACATCTCAATTCTCACAACTAATTCCTGATTGCTATATGAACATTATCAACTTTATCCTAATTTTTATTGTGCCTCTAATTGCGACTAGCTTAATTATTTAGCGCTTTTATCTAGATAGGGAGTAGGGAGTAGGGAGTAAGGAATAGAAAACAAGAAAAACAACTTTACCTCAGTAACTTGAGAAATGCTATATTTCAGTTAATAACTATGAACATTATCAATTTTATCCTGATTTTTATTGTGCCTCTAATTGCGACTAGCTTAATTATTTGGCGCTTTTATCTTGAACCAAAAATAACTATGTTTGATGATGATAAAAGGGTAAATAATTTCCGTAATATGGACCGGGTTTTTCCCAGTAAAATTATTTATCGTTCTACTAAACCCTATAATTTTCAGGAAAATTTATACGATCTGAATACATCCTATCAATTTCAGGGTGAAACTCGGACAATGAAAGACTTTTTACAACGCACAGGCAATACAGGATTTTTAATAGTTAAAAATGATGTAATTGTTTATGAAAAATATTCTCAAGGTTATACAAAAAATGATAAAAAAACTTCTTGGTCAGTGGCAAAGAGTTTTATTTCTGCCTTAATAGGTATTGCGATTAATGATGGTTATATTCACAGTATTGATGACTCAATTACTAAATATATGCCAGAGTTAAAAGCATCTGGATATAACAATGTACCAATTAAGCATATTCTACAAATGTCTTCTGGAATAAATTTTAGTGAAGCCTACGAAGATGATAATTCTGATATTAATAAACTTTTGTATAAATTATTTTTGTATATGCGACCGATGGAGAAGGTGATTTTAAATTATCCTGCTAAAGAACCATCAGGTAATTACTTTGAATATATCAGTTTGAATACTCAGATATTAGGTTTATTGTTGAGGCGAGTTACTGGGCAAGATATTGTCAGTTATTTAGAAAAGAAATTATGGCAACCAATGGGAGCAGAATCAGATGCTTATTGGTTAACTGATAATTATGGAACTGAAGTAACTTTTTGTGGGATGAATTGTACTTTGAGAGATTATGCAAAATTTGCTTTAGTTTATTTACATAATGGGTATTTTAACGGACAACAAATTATTCCTAAAAGTTGGGTAAAGGAGTCAACAATTCCTGATACTCCTCACTTACAACCAGGGGCGACAGATCAGCTTTATTTTAAGTGGGGTTATCAATATCATTGGTGGATTCCTGAAGGTTCAAATGGTGATTATTGTGCGACTGGTGCTTGGGGACAATATATTTATATTAATCCAGAAAATAATTTTGTTGGGGTAAAAACTGGTTCTAGCAATAATATTTTGAGGAGTATTGATGATGTGGAAACTGTTGCTTTATTTCGCGCGATCGCTGATGAGTTAGATTTTTGAAATAGGGGTTAGGTTGACCTGAGAAATTCAACGAATTAATTCTGATTATTTATTCTCAATTTGTTTGGTGGGCAAATATAAGCTTGACTATAATGCTTTATTTATAGCTTCCCTAATTTAACAATCTCAAATTATGTGGGTTTTAATTTTTAGTTATAGGTTTTAGTTTTTAGTTTGAAAATTTTAAACTTTGTCATTAATCTCTGACAAAAAAGGAGAAACATTTTTTCTATCAATTCACGAAATTTCAATCTTTTTAGCTCTTTTGCTCAATTTTGTAATATTATAGGTAGTGATATAATCAATAGGTATTTTATGACTATAGCGAATTTTAAAGCTGAAAATGCCTATGATTTCGTTGTTTTGGGAGGCGATCGCTCTTGATTTCCTTTACTATGAATAACTAATTTTTCTTTCCTCATTTTTCGGTAGGTTGATTAATTAGCTATTTTGTGGTACAGATATTTAAAAATGATTCAATCTTTAAGCTGAGGCGAGAATATTAAAGAGGGAAAAACAGGAAACTAAACACCAGGTAAACAAACAATACGAAAACCGGCCCGAGAATTACGTTCATAGCTATAGAAGCTATGGCGACAGGCACTCCGACAACTCCTAGTAAGGTTGCACCAACAACCACCACGAAGCACTCGTTTATTACTGTTCCCTGGACTTTCCCAAGTATTTCCGTCAGTAGGCGCACCATTATAGTTATTGTGCCAAATATCTAGACACCATTCCCAGACATTTCCATGCATATCGTATAAACCAAAAGCATTGGCAGGAAAAATTCCCACATCAGTTGTTTTTTGTCGATACTTACTTTGAGGAGCTTTGCCATAAGCATAGTTGCCATTGTAGTTAGCTAACTCAGACGTTATCGTTTCTCCAAAATAGAAAGGAGTAGTTGTACCTGCACGACAAGCATATTCCCACTGACTCTCACTGGGCAGCCTGTAAATTCTCCCAGTTTTCTCAGACAGCTTTTGACAGAACTCTTTGGCATTATGCCATGTTACTCTTTCTACTGGACAGTTTTCTCCTTTAAAGTCAGAAGGATTTTTTCCCATAATGGCTAAATATTGGTTTTGAGTAATGGGGTATTTACTCATATAAAAAGGTTTTAGGATTACTTGATGCTGAGGGCTTTCTGCATCATATCTGTGTAGCTCATTTTCTGGCGAACCCATAATAAAACTTCCCCCAGGAATATAAACCATTTCTAATTTAATGCCATTACCTAAATCTTCTATTTTTTGTCTGGCACTACCAGGAGTACGGTTGATTATTTTGCCAGAGTTGTTAACAGTAACTATCTCAAAAGTAAATATTTCTCCTATTTCTGATTCTGGTATTGATTTGAGAAACGTTTGTGGTGGAAGAGTCTGGTTAATAACTAACGATATTTCTGCTGTATTTTGAAACTTTTGCTGAAAATCAGGCAATAGGAGAAGGCGGAAACCCCAGTAACTGCCATAGTAGTCAGCATTATTTCTGATACGACGGGCACTCCGACAAAATCTAGGATGTATGTTCCAACAGCCACCACGAAGAAGTCGTTGACTACTATCTCCTTCACTTTCCCAGGGACTTCCATCAGTAGGCGCACCATTATAGTTATTGTGCCAAATATCTAGACACCATTCCCAGACATTGCCGTGCATATCATATAAACCAAAAGCATTGGGAGGAAAAATTCCCACTTCGGTTGTTTTTTCTAAATGTTTACTTTTAGGAGCTTTGCCATAAATATAGTTACCGTTGTAGTTAGCTAACTCAGACGTTATCGTTTCTCCAAAATAAAAAGGAGTAGTTGTACCTGCACGACAAGCATATTCCCACTGACTCTCGCTGGGTAGTCTATAAATTTTCCCAGTTTTTTCAGAAAGTCTTTGACAGAAATCTTTGGTGTTATGCCATGTCACTTTTTCTACTGGATGGTTTCCTCCTTTAAAGTTAGAAGGATTTTCTCCCATAATTGCTTGATATTGGTTTTGAGTAATAGGGTATTTACTCATATAAAAAGGTTGGAGAGTAACCTGATGTTGAGGACTTTCACTATTAAGTCTTTCAACCTCTTTTTCTGGGGAACCCATGAGAAAACTTCCCCCAGGAATATAAACCATTTCTAATTTAATACCATTACCTAAATCTTCTATTTTTTGTCTGGCATTACCGGGAGTACGACTGATTATTTTGCCAAAATTATTGACAGTTAGGAATTCAAAAGTAAATATTTCTCCTATTTCTGATTCTGGTATCGATTTGAGAAATGTTTGTGGTGGAGAAGTTTCATTAATAATGGGTGGTGCTGTTAATTTTTGAGATTTTTGTGGTGGAGGGGTAAACTTTTTTTCTGTTGGATAAGTCTGATTAATCAGAGACAAGATTTCTCCTGGATTTTGAAATCTTTTGTTAGTCGCCCTGACAATCATTTTATCCAACAAATTTCCTACTTCATCACTCACCCTCGACTTTAAATAATTTCGCCATATCCACTTATCTTCACCCACGTCAAATAACTTAAAAGGTTCGACTTCAGTTAATAAATGAATACAAGTTACGCCCAAACTATAAATATCGCTAGAAAATGTCGCTTTTCCAATTGCTTGTTCGGGAGGAGCATATCCTTCAGAACCAATAATAGTTCCTGTTACAGCTAAAGCCTTCTTTGTCACAAATTTTGCTATGCCAAAATCTACTAATATAATATTATTCTCTGGCGAGCTAGAAGCTCCCACTGGATTAATTTTATCTGGCGAGCTAGAAGCTCGCACTGGATAAAATTGATTATTATTTTTTCTCCTAATAATATTCTCTGGTTTAATATCTCGATGAATTACCTGTTGAGAATGAATAAATTCCAATACGGGCAATAAACTTTTTAACAACTCCAAAATTTGTCTTTCATCAAAAGCTCCTGACTCTTTTAATTCCTGTTGTAAATTTTGCCCGTCGATAAATTCTTGTACTAAATACTGTCGGTTATCTTGGGTGAAATAGGCCAAAAGTTCGGGAATCTGTGGATGTCTACCTAGAGTATCTAAACGTTCAGCTTCTTGAGCAAATAATAGAACAGCTTTTGATAAATTTTCTGTTCTTTGTAATTGAGGTAAAAATTGTTTAATTACACAAAAAGGTTTTGAGGGTTTAAATTCATCGACGGCTTGAAAAGTTCGACCAAAACCACCCCGTCCAATAATTTTTAGGGCGCGATAACGTTCGACTAAAACTAATTTTTCATTGCAGCTTTGGCATAATTTTGTTTCTGGTGGATTTGATTTTAAACAATTAGGATTTAAGCATTGAGTCATTTCAGTTATCAGTTATCAGTAGTTCGTGTAATAGAGAGGCTTGAAATATTGAAGTTTATTATTTTTATCTCCTTAAAAGGGGAGGATTTTTTCTAGAGTTTTAACAAATTTTTCTGTCATTACTTCACTGAAAAAATTAGTATAAAATCAAAAAATCTAACATTTGCCCGAGTAGCTACTAATTTTTATCTAGTTCAACGCTGGGTATTTTCATGCTTTAATTCAGCAAGCTACATAGCTAATATGTGGCATAAATTTTCGTCGTAAATTTCAAATATTGCTTTGACTTATGTTGAAGCTTTTATAACTTAAAATTTTCCAAAATATCGGTCAACAAATAAAATAATTTATGACTTTTTTAGCTTGGTTTAATAATGTTCTGTTTCTCAGATAAAATAATTTTTACATTTTTTTTTATAGCTTTCATTTTGATGAATATCATCTAATGGTGATTCAGATTCATCTGAGTTGTTCAGAACATAGTTCCTTAAATCTAACAACTGTAAATATGTCTTTCTCAAAGAAAAAAATATCATTATCACTTTTAAGTAATTGAAAATTATCACTCATATTAACCAACTCATCTCAACAAGCAATCTTTACTATATCAACTTAACTACCTATCCTTATTTTTAGTCAGACTTTGATACTTTATTTAAAATTTAACTTTCTCTTCTTGATAACTAATAACAAATCTGGTTATTATAGACTGATTATAGGGTAAGGCATAACATAGATATCTATAATCAACTTTTCTAAATCGGATTTAGCATAAAGTATTCTCTCTTAGATAACTAAAGTATTCTTACTTTTTACTTCTTCCTTCTTACTTCTTCCTTCTTAACTTAAAAAACGTGAAAATATTAATAGTAGGTAACGGTGGTAGAGAACACGCGATCGCCTGGAAATTATCCCACTCTCCCCAAGTTCAACAAATATTTTGTACCCCAGGTAACGGCGGTACTGCCACCTTGCAAAAATGCCAAAATATACCCATCCCAGTTGAAGACTTCCCAGCCCTCAAACAACTCATTGCTGACCAAAACATCTCTCTCGTAGTTGTTGGCCCAGAAATACCCTTAGCCCTGGGCATTACTGACTATCTACAACAACCAAACCTCAAAATATTCGGCCCCACAAAAGCAGGAGCAATCCTCGAAGCTAGTAAATCATGGGCTAAAGATTTCATGGCCGAAGCAAATATTCCCACGGCCAAATCAGCCACCTTTACCAGTGCCGAAACTGCCAAAGCTTACATCAAAGAAGTTCCCATAGTGGTTAAAGCAGATGGTCTAGCTGCAGGAAAAGGAGTTACCGTCGCCACTACAATTGAAATGGCTCATCATGCCATAGATGCCATCTTTCAAGGAGAATTCGAGCCAGATACCCAGTCTGTGATAATCGAAGAGTTTCTCACAGGTCAAGAAGTATCGGTTTTAGCCCTCACTGATGGATTAACTATTCGTCCCCTATTGCCAGCTCAAGACCATAAACAAGTGGGTGAAGGAGATACCGGACTCAACACTGGAGGTATGGGCGCTTATGCTCCCACTCCCATCATTACACCAGAACTAATGACCAGAATTCAACAAGAAGTTCTAGAACCAACTTTGACTAATTTACAAAAACGTGGTATTGACTACCGAGGCATTGTTTATGCTGGATTAATGATTAGTCCTACAGGAGAGCCAAAAGTCTTAGAATTTAATTGTCGGTTCGGCGATCCAGAAACTCAATCTATTCTTTCTCTGCTAGAAACTCCATTGGAAGAGTTATTTTTGGCCTGTTGTGAACAGCGTTTAGCTGAGTTGCCTCCGATAAATTGGAAACCAGGAGTAGCAGTGTGCGTAGTTTTAGCCTCCGGGGGTTATCCAGAGGTTTATGAGAAAGGTAAAGTAATTTCTGGAATAGAAAAAGCTGAAGCTACTGGAGTAACTGTATTTCATGCCGGAACTAAATTACAGGAACAACAGTTAGTCACCGATGGTGGCCGTGTATTGGGAGTAACAGCAATAGGATCTGACTTTTCTGAAGCTAGGACAAAAGTTTACAATGGTGTAGATTCTATAGAGTTTGACCAAATTTATTATCGGCGGGATATAGGTAGTCGGGTTTTTAGGTCTGTTTATTAATGGATAATTGATAATGGATAATTGATAATTACTTTGGATTTTAACCGTTACGGAATTGAATATAAGGAAATATTATTTCTTCTCTTGGTCGATTGGATATGCTTAGGAAACCCATCCATCCCTCGACCGCTTTTTTCCTCTTAAAAGGGGAAGCTTTAAACCATAATTATTTAATTATTAATTATTAATTATTCGGTAAATCGGGTGGATATCAATTTTGAATAAAGCCAAAAATTTATTGCTTTTAGGCAAAAGGGTATAGGGAATAGGGAATATATAGGAAAAAAGTATTTTTGCAAATAAAGTATTTTTGCAAATATTGAGATGCACTCGGCAAATCAAAATATAAATAAAATAAATCTCAGTTTTCAAGAATTTTTAGTTATCCTAATTAATAATATAGTCAAAAATGCCTAATAAATTTTGACCTTTAACTTTATAACTTTATTTAAACTTTTGACTTTTGACTTTTGACTTTTGACTTTATTTAAACTTTTGACTTAAAAAAATGCTTGCCCTCCTAAAAAAAATCGGAGAAATTATCGCTAACTGGTGGTCTGAGTTTACCCTCCAGACCAAACTCATGGCAGTAGTTACCCTGATGGTGTCTTTGCTAATGAGTAGTTTTTCTTTTTGGGCGGTAAATACTATTCAACAGGATGCTCGCCTCAATGATACTCGCTATGGTCGAGACCTGGGACTATTATTGGCTGCAAATGTCGCTCCTCTAGTGGCAGAAGGCGATCGCAACGAAGTAGCGCGTTTTTCTCGACTTTTCTACAGCAGCACCTCTAGTGTTCGTTATATGCTCTACGCCGATGAGGAAGGAAAAATTTTCCTTGGTCTGCCTTTCTCAGAATCAGAGGTAAAGACGTCCCTGACTTTACGCCGTCGCATTCAACTACCAGAAGATTTTATGGCCAATGTAGAGGCAGGAAATTTGTCTGTCCTACCGATGGTGCGACAACATTTAACTCCGAATGGAGAATTAACAGATGTTTTTGTGCCTTTAATTCAAGAAGGTAAATATTTAGGAGTTTTGGCAATAGGAATTAATCCTAATCCTACTGCTGTTATTTCTTCAAATCTTACTAGAGATGTTACTTTGGCAGTGTTTGTTTCGATTTGGGCAATGGTAATTTTAGGGGCAGTATTTAATGCTTTGATTATTACTAAACCCGTTAAGGAATTATCAGAAGGTGTGAGAAATATTGCTCAGGGAAATTTTAAGCAAAGGATTGATTTACCATTTGGAGGAGAGTTAGGGGAACTGATTTTTAGCTTTAATGAAATGGCAGAGCAGTTAGAAAATTATAAGAAGCAAAATATTGAAGAATTAAGAGCAGAAAAAGCTAAGTTGGAGACTTTGGTTTCGACTATTGCTGATGGTGCTTTATTGTTGGATGCTAATTTACAACTTATGTTAGTTAATTCTACTGCTAGGCGAATTTTTAGTTGGGAAGGCAAAAATGTTGTGGGTGAAAATGTTATTGATTATTTGCCTGTAGCTGTACAAATGGAGATTAGTAGACCGCTTTATCAAATAGCTGGAGGAGAAATAGAAGGTGGTGAATATTGTTGTACTTTGGATGAACCAAATAAACGTACAATTAGAGTGTTATTAACAACGGTTTTATTAAATAGAGCAGCAGGTAATGAATCTCTTTGTAAAAGTTGTATTTATGAGACAGATGAGACTTGTAATTCTACTGAACGTCCTGAAGTTGTTGAATGTACTCTTTATAAGCATAAATTAGAAAAAGGTTTAAATTCTCAGTACCGAGATAGTCTGAAAGGAATTGCGATGACTGTACAAGATATTACTCGCGAAGTAGAGTTAAATGAAGCTAAAAGTCAGTTTATTAGTAATGTGTCTCACGAGTTAAGAACTCCTCTGTTTAATATTAAATCTTTTATTGAAACTTTGTATGAATATGGGGAAGATTTAAGTGAAACAGAAAGAGGGGAATTTCTGGAAACTGCTAATCACGAAACAGACCGTTTGACTCGTTTAGTTAATGATGTTTTAGATTTGAGTCGTTTGGAATCTTGTCATATTTATCATCTAGATGCTGTTGATATTGCTCAACCTATAGAACAAACTTTAAGGACTTATCAACTTAATGCTAAAGATAAGGAAATAGAGTTAAATTATGAGATAGAACCTAACTTGCCTTCTGTAGTAGGTCATTACGATTTGTTATTACAAGTATTTGCTAATTTAGTCGGTAATGGTATGAAATTTACTGAACCAGGGGGAAGGATAATGATTCGAGCGTATACATTAGAATCTGACTCAGAAGTTTGCAATATTGAAGCTCAACAAATTGAAGAGGGAGGATGGATAGTTTCTCCTCCTCCTCCTCGACCAATAGATTTACATTTACCTTCAGAACCAAGTTGTCAAAAGTTTGTCAGAGTTGAAATTTCAGATACAGGAAGTGGTATTGAACCTGAAGACCAAGAGGCTATTTTTGAGAGGTTTTTCCGAGTAGAAAATCGAGTTCATACTTTGGAAGGAACTGGTTTGGGTTTGTCTATTGTCAGGAATATTATGGATAAGCATCATAGTAAGGTTCAGTTAGTTAGTGAACTTGGTGTGGGTACAACTTTCTGGTTTGATTTACCAGTTTTTGAGCAAAATATAGTATCAGAAGAAAGTCAATTATTAGATGTAACTCAACTTTAGAAGAAGGAAGAAGGAAGAGGGAAGAAGGAAGAGGGAAAAATATTACGTTTTATGAGTTTTAAGTTTTGGATATCTTCTAACCTTTCTTTCCACTGCTATACCAGTTTTTGACCCAGATATAGTATCAGAAAAAAAATAATTATTACGAAGGAAGAAGGAAGAAGGAAGAAGGAAGAAGGAGGAAGGAAAAAATTTACGTTGTCTGAGTTTTAAGCTTTGGATATCTTCTAACCTTTCTTTCCACTGCTATACCAGTTTTTGACCCAGATATAGTATCAGAAAAAAATTAATTATTTAGATGTAACTCAACTCCAGAATTAGGTAACAGGAATCAGGGTTGAAAAATTTTTATCTATTGAGTAATAACTGAAAAATTATTCAAGATTACTATATATACTGGGTACAATTTTCTGGTTTGATTTACCAGTTTTTGAGGGTGCATCTCATATTTACAAAAATACTTTTTTCCTATTCCCTATTCCCTATTCCCTATTCCCTAAAAGCGATAAATTTTTGGTTTTCTTCAAAACTGAGATGCACCTAAAAAACTGTTGTACTACATATCAAATAAATTTGTAATTTTTTTTGATTACTTACTAAAAAATAAAGTCTGAAGCCTCCCCTTGGTTGCGCCACGAGCTACCGCTCTACAAGGGGATAAAAAAAAATAAAGTTCAATATTTCAAGCCTCTGACTTTCCTGCGGAATGCTGCGCAAACAGGCAGAGGTACTGATAACTGATAACTGAAATGACCTCCTCAGAAATAGCTGCTGGGAATTTCAAAAAGAAATTATCAAACTGATAAGAACTAAACTTAACAATAACCACCAAATAGTATTTCTTTGAAGCCAAAATTTGACAGTTCCAAACCAACTAATACGATTAAAATTAGTAGGAGGTACAAGGGGTTCGGATTGGTCGTGATAAAGAGTACAATTTTTAGCATAGGGACGTTGAGGAAAATTACAGGTATCATCAAAATGGTAGATACAGCTATTACACAAATATTCTTCTGTTTGAGTGTGATAAATAGGAATTCCTGGATGACCAAAAGCTTTAAGAGAAACTCGACAATGCGGACAAGCGATCGCCTGACTATCAATTGGTTGATGACAACGAGGACAATTTGACATTTTGATTATGCTAGATATATTAAATTCAACAACTTTTTTAATCTACAGTTTAAATTTGTAGCTTAATTCTCAGTTAGTTGCTCCTTTATACCTAAAATATAGAAATAGGAAAAAAATATGAATAATACTGAAAATCTACTTAAACAACTTTTAATGATAGGCATTGGTACAACTTCCCTAGTGGCCGAAAAAATACAGGAAGTCACTAACCAATGGGTTAAAGATGGTACTATCAACCCAGACCAAGCTAAAACTTTCGTTGATGATATAATGCAGCAACTTAGGTCAGAGCAGGGAAACTGGGAAACTCAGATGCAGCGACAAATGCGGAATGTCATGCAGGATATAGGTGTTCCTCGTCAATCTGAATTGGACGAACTACGGGGTCGTTTGGACCGTTTGGAGCGTCAGATCCGAGATTTAGAAAATCGCAACTGGCGATAGGTGAAGTCAAAAGTCAAAAGTTAGAAGTTAGAAGTCTGAATTTAGATTCGCAAGATTAAGTCAAAAGTTAAAAGTTAGAAGTTATAGTCATTCTGAATAAGACTGGGAAACTTTTTTAGCTGAAACCCTTTCAAGGCAAGAAAACCTTGTCTCAATCTTAACTGGAATGACTATAGAAGTCTGAATTTAGATTCGCAGCATGGACTAAATTTGAGAGGGGTGAAATGGAATTAAATCTGCCTATATTTGACTGTACTTTTACTAAATTTAGCTTCAGAATATAGTAGTGCAGGATGGCGGAAATAACTGACCAGTTAAAAAATTCTAAAACAACTACAAATCAGTACTTTTGACTTTTAACTTTTGACTTTTAACTTCCGCGTAGCGACAGTAGCTATAATTGAAACTTCAACTGAGAGTTTTTGACTTTTAACTTAAATTAGGAGGATTAATTTTGCGAGGAATTATTATTAGTCTGGCAGTAGTAATATTCTGTGGTTTAGTTTTGATTGTTGCTCAAATCACGGGTTCGGAAAAAGGGGCAGTTGCTTCTCAAAATACACCAAGTACTATAAATTCTACTGAAGTTCAGGAACAAGTGGCAGAAAATATTATGACTGAAAATAACGAAGAAACTATTACTACTGAATCTGGTCTTCAGTATGTGGTCTTGAAAGAAGGAGATGGCGCGACTCCTCAAAAAGGTCAAACAGTTGTGGTTCACTACACTGGAACTTTAGAGGATGGTTCTAAGTTTGATAGTTCTCGCGATCGCAATCAACCTTTCCAATTTCAGGTTGGGGTAGGTCGAGTTATTAAAGGTTGGGATGAAGGGGTAGCGAGTATGAAAGTTGGTGAACGGCGTAAGTTTACTATTCCACCAGAATTAGGGTATGGCGCTAGTGGTGCTGGTGGGGTTATACCTCCTAATGCTACTCTGATTTTTGATGTGGAATTATTGAGAATTGCTGGATAAATTAAGCATTTCCTGCGGACTGCTGCGCAAACAGCATTCAGCTATCAGCTATCAGCAATTATAATTTTTAGTAGGGAATAGAGACTTTTTCTCTGTTCCCTTTTATATGTTCTATTATTCCCTATTATACAAGAATTTAACTTCTGGGTGGTGGTGCATAGTATTGGAGATTTAAAAAGAGCTGACCGAGTTGATTTTCGACAGCTATATCTATCATTTTTGTCTTTTTTTCTTCAATATTTATTTTTTCTTCCTTCTTCCTTTTAATCCCTAAAAATTATATGTCAAATCTCACAGTTAAAGACTTAGAAATACTGCAAGGTACTCTTAATCAAGTAGGTTTAGATTATCAATTAGAATTAGATGAAGGAAAGATATTAGTCACAGGTCTGTCAGATATTATTTCTAGTGAAGTTGGTGTTCAGTTAATTAGACTATTAGGTAATTGGGTTTACCCACGTCGTCTTGGACGTTTGTTTGATTCTAGTGGTGCTTTTATTCTTTCAGATACTAATTTAAAAGTTCCTGATGTTTCTTTTGTTCGTGCCCAACGTTTGAAAAAAAGTGTTCGTTATTTTGGGGAATTAGTGCCAGATTTAGTAGTATAAATTAAATCTCAAAGTGACAGAATTAAACCTTAAAAACAGAAAGTAAAGAAGTATTTAGAATTGGGAGCGGAAGTAGGAATATTGATAGACCCTTTAATCAGTTATCAGTTATCAGTTATCAGTTATCAGTTATCAGTTATCAGTTGAATATTTTTTCTAGTTTTATCAAAATAACAAAGTAAGAATTTAATTTCTGACTTCTAATTTATGACTTCTAACTTGATATGCCTAAATTCAATTTATCTTACATTCAACTTTTTCGACACAAATTTAACCGACTGGTTTCGATTAATTTGTTTCTACTAACTTTAACTATTGTATTGTGTTGGAGTTGGATATTACCTAGTTATACTCAGACACCTACACCTACTATTAAAAGTCGAGAAGTTTTAATTGAAGAAATTAAAGATTATGCCGAACGTCATGTTGATAATGATAAGGCAATGGATAGTAGGTTAATGATTGATTTATATGAGAAAAATTCTGTGGGTTTAACTACTCGAGAAATTACTAAAATTTACGAGGAAGAATACACAAAACTCAAGGAGGCAAAAGATAGTAATCTCTGGGAAAAAATTAATGACGATCTATTTTATGGTTTGGGATGGTTTGCTGCTTTAGCACTTTTGATTCTGTTAGTTTTTAAGGAAGCTATACAAGGTTGGGTAACTCATTTCATTAATACCTTTGGGAAATGGCTATACAATCAAATTGCTGGTTTTGAATTGTTTTGGAATTACTCTCTAAAACGCTATAAAAAAGGTCTCATTAATAAACACAAACAACTAAGAATTCCTTTTCGTCCTAATCGTCCTTTAAGTCTGCAAGAAATTTATGTGGATTTGCAATTCTTGGAAAAAGCTAATAATGAACCAATTAATTTTTCTGAGATTAAAAAATATAATCGTTTGGCTATTAAGGGGCAACCTGGAGCTGGAAAAACTCTTTTATTAAGAAATATAGTTCTCTCTTGGGCGAGGGAAAAATTAAAAACTTCCTCTAATGAATATGTGCCGATTTTATTGGAGTTATATCGCCTGAATGAAATAGAAATTTCTGCCCTCAATATGGAAGTATTAAAACAGAAATTAGTAGAAGCTTTAGATAGGGATGATTTTCCTAAAGCTAATTCTTTTGTCGAGCAAAGTCTGGAAAAAGGAAAATTATTTCTGTTATTTGATGGATTAGATGAAGTGAAAAGTTTGATTCGCTCTCAAGTTGTACAAGCTATTAATGATTTATTAGATAAGCATGATAAATGTCGAGCAATTATTACTTGTCGGGCAGCAGTTTATCGCAATGATTTTGCTGAGTCGGTCGATAAAACGTTAGATATTAAAGAATTTAGCGACAGACAAATGCGACTTTTTTTAGAAGCATGGAAATCTGAAATGCCACCCGATAAATCTATCGATCAACTCATACAAACTTTGAGAGATAGACCTCTAATTATGGAGTTAACTAGAAATCCTTTAATGTTGACAATTGTTGCTCATCTTTATACTCAACCTGCTTTTGTTTTGCCTCAGTCTCGGTCAGATTTTTATCAAGAATCTACTCATATTTTATTGAATCAATGGCAGAATAATTTTAATCAATACAAAGAGAGCGCTCATAAGCGGAGAGTGTTACAACATTTAGCTTTATTTGCTCAGGATAATGCTAGTAAACAACAAAAGGATGACTTGAGTTTAGATTATCAAATTGTCTTAGAAAAATTCAGAAAGTTTTACCCGATCTGAATCTTAATCCTGAAACAGATACTCAAAAAATATTAGATGAAATTGTCGAACGTAGTGGATTATTATTGAAAATTGAGAGGGGAGATAAATATCAATTTGCTCATCTAACTTTGCAGGAATATTTTGCAGCGACAGCTTTGAGAGATAGAGAAAATGAGTTAATAGAAAGGTTTAAAAATGACCCGGAACGTTGGCGAGAAACGGTTAAACTTTGGTGTGGTTTTGCGGGGAATAGTACAAATTTAATAGAGGTTATTTATCAGGAAGATTCTCTGACAGCTTTTGAATGTTTAGCGGATGCTCAAGAAGTTTATCCTATTTTGGCAGAGAGAATTATTGAAGAGTTTAAGGATAAATTGGCAGAAGCAAATTCTGATGAAAATTTAGCTAGAGCTTTTGGAGCAGTTGCTTCTGATGTTCGTGAAAGAGGTAGGGGAAAAGTTGTTTTTGAGTTTCTAGAAAATGCTTTGAATAATTCTGAATCTCTGGAAGTTCGTAGAGCGTCTGTTAAGGCTTTATCAAAAACAAATTTGCCACAAGCGGCGGATATTTTGTTTAGGTATTATGAGGATGTTTATTTGGTGGATGCTCGTTTAGCACTTATTAATATGGGAGATATTGCAGTTTCTTTATTGAAGGGTTTAGCGGAGAAAGGTTCGGAAACAGCAATGAGAGATTTAGTGAAAATTGGTACTCCTTATGCGAGAGAAATTTTAAATGGTTTGCTTTATCATTCTGATGAAAAGATTCAGAGGTTAGCTGCTTTAAATTTGGCAGAATTTAGGAGTCTAAATAATTAGGTTTTCTAGGAGTGAGAAATATGGCAGAAGTTGATGATAGATTTAATTTAAGAGATTGGGAATGGATAGCAGTTCATTTTCCGCCATCAGAAAGAGAAAGCATGGCAAAAGTAGCTTGGTTGATTTGTTGTAAGTGCACTCCTAAACAAATTTCTCAATATAATCCCGATCCAAGAATAGTAATTCCTTTATGCGCGATAGTATTGTTTGATGAAATTGATGAGATTAATGAGATTAATCCTAGCGAGAGATGGCAATCTCTATTTGAAACTTTAGATAGAGATTTACAATTTGTCTTACTATCTATTCTCATAAAGTACCGTCCTCCAATTCGTGATAACTGGTATAATCTTTTTCTAGATGTAAAACTTGAGTTTTTACTAGTATTTTATTTACCACTTATAACAATTTTTATTGTAACAATTTTTATTGTAAGTTTTGATTTTCCTTTGGGCGTGAATTTCTTAGTTCAGCTAATTATACTTTTGATTTTACAGATTTACACAACAAACATAGGTCAAAAGATGACTAATCCCCTCAAGAACATTTTAAAATCTGATAGTTTTGCAAATCTGATTTTTGAAACTGCTGAAATTACCCCGATGAAAATTTTCCTATATTTAACCCTATACGATTCAGTTAAGGATTTTTTTTGGCAGTTCTGTAAAAAGATTGGCAATTTAAGCAGAAGGCTGATAACTGATAACTGAAGAGGTGATCGCCCTCAAAACTATACTATCTTGCTTGTGTTGAAGAAAAAGTCATGCGTATAGACAAACAACCACACTTAAATATTAAAGTATCAGAAAAATTGTGAGAGCGCAACCCCTAAATCCTTTGACGCGCCGATTTTTTTTGGAGCTTCATACAATGACAATATTGGTGATTTGCCACTGAGGAGGTTAGATGAAAAAATTTAATGATGAAAAAAAATGGATTGAGAGATCGCGAAGCGGAACAGAGTTCTATCGCTCTATAATATTTCATCCTTTAAAAATTGGTAATTTAGGTAGAAAGCTGATAACTGATAACTGAAAAGAGGAAGCAACTGAAAATCCTTCGACGTGCCGATTTTTTTTTCATAAGCTTCACAAAATGAAAATATTCGTACTTTTCCACTGAGGAGAAATAGATGGAAAGATTTGACGAGGGAAAAACTAGCATTCATTTATTGAGAGCTTCACAAGATGAAAATATTTCTGGTATTGCTCCTGGGAAAATTCCTGAGACTGGTAACTGATAACTGATAACTGATTTATCTGTTCCCTGTTCCCTGTTCCCTGTTCCCTCTTATTGCCAAATTTCTAAACTTAGTAAACTGGGGGTCAAACAATAACTTAACCGTACCAGTCGGCCCATTCCGATGCTTAGTAATAATCACCTCAGCAATACCCTGGTCCGGAGTATCTGGGGAATAATACTCATCCCGATAAAGCATAATAACTAAATCAGCATCTTGTTCAATAGAGTTATGAACAACAATCTCATTTGCCACAAAATTATGGAGACTAGGCACAGTTAAGTCAAAAACCTCCGCCTCACCATCTGGTCTTATTTCCACAATTTCATCCCATTTAACATCAATTTGAGTAGGTTTTTCCCACTCCCGACACTTAACTACAGACCCTAAATTTCCACCATATTTTGGCCTAAAATCCATTTGATACAAAAGTTGCCCACAATACAATATTGAATATTTAAGCATTTTTTGGTTCAAAATAGCAAGAGAATCCCCAATATTCAGAGTATTTAACTGTTTCCAACCCCCCATAGAAAAGAAAGGATGATTAGCCGTTGCCCGAATCAATTTTCCCGAAGAAGTTTGCAAAGAAAATATAGGTTTAACCCCAGTAGAAAAAACCCTACTAACAATAGCTGACTCAAATTTTCCAGTATTTTCATTCAACGCCAAAACAGAAAAATTAGACTTACCAACCAGATGAGAAATAGGATTTTTTTTACCATCAGCTAAACAAATTAAAGTATCTCCAGTCAAACAACCAGACTCTCTTAAGTCAGACATCATCGGTCTTTTATTAGTTCGAGACTCTACACTTCTACTAAGTTGAGACAAAGCAATAATCGGTACTGAAATTTCTCGTGCCAAACCCTTCAAACTCCGAGTAATTCTTGCCAACTCCAACACTCGATTATCAGTATTACTCCCCTCCATTAACTGTAGATAATCTAATAAAATTAATCCTAATGCTCCACCTTGTTCACTTTGTAATTGTCTGACTTTTGAACGAATTTCATTAACAGTAATATTAGGAGTATCATCAATAAAAATTGGCATTTCAGCAAGAGTACCAATAGCGGAAGTTAAAGGTTCCCATTCACTCTGACTAATTCGTCCAGACCGCAATCTATTACTTTCAATTCTTGCCTCACTTGCTAATAGTCTTAATACTAATTGTTCCTTAGACATTTCTAGGCTAAAAATTGCTACTGGTAATTTGAGATTAGCTGCAATACTATGACCAATATTTACAGCGAAGCTAGTATTGTGGAGGCAAATATCATTAGCTACAAAATTATGAGTTTCTGGCACAGTCAGATCGTATACTTGCTTTTCTCCTACTGGTTCTATAGAAACAATTTCATCCCAGTAAATATCGTCATTTTCTAATTGTTCGACTAATAAATTTCCGTCTCTGACTAAATTTAATCTGCTGGAGGGGAAATCTAGATTTATAGATGGAAAATTTCTCGTATCTGCCCCTAAATTTTTCCCACAGAAAATCTCAGTAGTAGTAAAATAATCGTAATTTTGCTCGGTCTTTTCTTTTCCATTTTTGCTCTGTGCTGAAAGATATCTAGATTCAGCAAACTTTTCCATCACATCAACAATTTCATTCCACAAAATCTGAATATTTTCTAATTCTTCAACCCAGAAATTCTCCTGTCTGACTAAATTTAATCTATAGGAGGGAAAATCTAGATTTATAAATGGAAAATTTCTCATATCTGACAGAATATTTTTCCCACCGAAAGTATCAGTAGTAGTTAGATTATTGAAATTTTGCTCGGTCTTGACTTTTCTATTTTTGCTCTGTGCCAAGAGAAATCTAGATTCGGCAAACTTTTCCATCACAGAAATTATTTCATTGCCGAAAATTTCCCTACCTTTGAGTTTTTCAACCAAGGCATTTTCGTTTCTGAGTAAATCCAAACTTTCTGATGGAACATTACCAATATTTGCTAGAAAGTTTTGTCGAAATAAGACATCAGTAGTAGTTAGATTATTGAAATTTTGCTCGGTCTTTTCTTTTCCATTTTTGCTCTGTGCCGAAAGGATGATAGATGGAGCAAACTTTTTCATCACAACAAGAACTTTATCCCAGAAACCCTCTGTATTTTCTAATTTCTCAACCCAAAAATTCTCCTTTCTGACTAAATTTAATCTGCTAGAGGATAAATCTAAGTTTTCTAATGGAAAATTACCAATATCTAGCACCAAATTTTTGAGGGATACTTTATCTGTAATAGTTAAATGCCACAAATATTTATTCGTCTTTCCTTTCCTACTTCTACACTCTTCAACCTTTTCAATAGCAGCAATAATTCCAAATCTGAGCAAAAGATGTTGTACTTGCCTAACCAACTTTTCACTAACCACAGAATAGCCTAAACATACTGCCCCAGTTTCAAATATTTTTACCCATCCATCCAGGGAAAATAAATATCTAATAAATAAAGCTAATTGCGACTTTTCTAATTTAAAGACAATAGGAGAAAGACAGAAATTATCATAATCAATCAGAGAAGCAAACTGATTTTCTGGAATAGTTTCATCGCCAAAAACATCTAACCGACGGGGTACAGCTATTTTTTCTCCTACCTGTAATTTTGCCAAAGGTTTCCAACCATCAACTGTTAGAAAAGGATGAGTAATTGTCGTCTCTACAAATCTTCCCGATCTTGTTTTTACTCTAAAAACTGGCTTAATTCCATCATCAATAAAAGCAGAAGGTTTAGTCATCTGAAACTTCCAATTTTTCCCTAGAGTTAATAATTCTACTTCCTGCCTTTGATAAACTTCTGCCAAAGTAATTAAACTGCCATCTTTTTGCAAAACTAAAGTATCGTAAGCAGCACATTTTCCCATTGATGGACGACCAGCTACAATAATTAAATCCGAACGTTGAAAACCTCCAGTCATAGCATCTAGATCGTAAAAACCACAAGCAAGACCAGGTAAAGCAACTCCCTCATTTCTATCTTCAATATCCTGAAAAGTATTAATTAAAGTCTCAGAAATAGGAACTAAATCTTGTTGTGGTTTATCCTGAGTCAGAGCAAATATTTTTTGTTCAGCTTGGTCAAGAATAGTTTTTAATTCAGTAGCTGTTTGAAACCCTAAATCAAAAATTTCATTTCCCGCTTGAATTAATTTTCTGCGGATATATTTATCAATAACTAAAACAGCATATTGGTCGATATTAACCGCCGAAACAGTTCGTTCTACAAGTTGAGCTATTTTTACTTGCCCGCCAATTTTTTCTAATTGATTATTGTCAGTAAGCCAACTGGTAACAGTCATTAAATCTGTAGGTTTGCCCTGATTATAAAGTTGCCACATTGCTTTATAAAGAATTTGATGAGCTTCAATGGCAAAAAACTCTGGGCGTAATAACTCTGTGACTCGGTTAATAGCTTCTGGGTCGAGGAGAATACCACCTAAAATAGCTTCTTCCGCTTCAATATTTTGGGGAGGTAGGCGATCGCTAGACATCTGTGATTTACCTACAATTATTTAAAATTTATTTGAAAAGGGAATAGGTAGTAGGGAGTAGGGAGTAGAGTTTAAATTACTCTGGTAGAAAAATCCATACTCAATCCAATTGCTGAATATTAAAGTCGAGGAGAATGCCACCTAAAATAGCTTCTTCCGCTTCAATATTTTGGGGAGGTAGGCGATTGTTAGACATCTGTGATTTACCTACAATTATTTAAAATTTATTTGAAAAGGGAATAGGGAGTAGAGTTTAAATTACTCTGTTAGAAAAATCCATACTCAATCCAATTGCTGAATATTACAGTTGGACTAAAGTCAAAAGTCAAAGATTGTCTATCAAAGGATACTTACGCATTTTCGAGTCATAAAATCTAGATTTAGTGTGGCACTAGAGCATTTATTTACATAAACCCTAATTTCTTTTTAACTTTTGACTTTTGACTTTTGACTTTAATTAACTACCCACTACTTGAATCTCTACTTCAGCAGTTACCTCTGGATGAAGTTTAATTTGAGCTTTGTAGAATCCAACCTTGCTAATTTCTGGCAAAGTAACGCCACGTCTATCAATTTCTTGACCAGTATTTTCCTTAATTACATCCACCAATTCTCTATCAGTAACAGTACCAAAAATCGCATCATTTTCACCAACTTGTTTAGCAATTTTAAAGCGACCAACTGTTTCCAAAGCCGTCTTTTGAGCTTCTGCTGCTTGCTTCAATTCTATTTGTCTTTGTCGCTCTTGTTCTCTACGACGTTCTACCTGTTTAAGAATACCTGGAGTAGTACGAAAAGCAATTTTCTGAGGAATCAAATAGTTACGAGCATAACCAGGAGCTACTTCTACCACATCTCCTGATATTCCCAAATTTTTCACATCTTGATTCAGGACTACCTGTAATTTTTTGGCCATGATTTTAATTTTTAAATTTTCACTGCAAACTTTAATTATATCCTAAATTTAAAGAATCATAGAGATGATTAGTAAAGTAGATTTACAAAATTAACTGATTAATTTAAGCTAGGGTAATAGCTCAAACCGACTAAATATCTAGATAAGTACAGTTTAAATTTCATTTAAAATTATGTTCTCTAGACTGTAAATCTCCTACTCTATTATACAAGGAAAAAATTATCATCAAATAAATATTCAATAAATGTAAAATTTGCCAATCTAATAAAAATGAAACTTAAACAAAAATTCTTCAAAATTATTTTAGGAATAATCTTGACCAACTTATTAATAGTCTTTACTTCCTGTCAAACATCGCCAAATAATAAAAGTTTAACTATTCGGAGTGCTCATAGTAATTGGATAGAAGAATCATTTCAAACCGAAGTTGTAAATATAGGTTTAGAAAAATTAGGCTACAAGGTCGAAAAACCAAAAGAAATTGATTATCCGGCACTTTATATTTCTATAGGTAATGGAGACTTAGACTATAGCGTTGTTTATTACCAACCAGGACACAAAAAATACTTTGAAAATGCTGGTGGTGAAGAAAAATTAGAGGGAGTGGGAATTTTAACTCCTAATGGAATTCAAGGATATCAAATAGATAAAAAAACCGCCGATAAATATAAAATTACTAACCTTCAACAATTAAAAGACCCAGAAATTTCTCAAGTTTTTGACTCAGATAAAGATGGTAAGGCAAATTTAGTTGGTTGTAATCCTGGTTGGGGTTGTGAGTTAGCCATAGACCATCACCTTAAAGCTTATGGACTAGAAGATACTGTAGAACATAATCGAGGCCAATATACAATTTTATTAGCAGATGCTATTACTCGTTATCAAAAAGGTGAACCTATTCTTTATTATGCCTATAATCCTCACTGGATATCTGCAGTCTTAAAACCAGGAAAAGATGTAGTTTGGTTAGAAGTTCCTTTCACATCTTTACCAGAATCTATGGGAAATCTGGGTGAAAAAGATACATCAGTAGATGGTAAAAATCTTGGCCTTCCTAAAGGCGATCAGGGTATTGTTGCTAATAAAAAATTCCTAGAAGCTAACTCAGTGGCCAGAAAATGGTTTGAATTAGTCAAAATTCCAGTTGCAGATATGAATACTGAAAGTTTACGTATTAAAGAGGGAGAAGACCAACCAGAAGATATTCAGCGTCATGCTCAAGAGTGGGTAAAAAATCATCAACAAGAATATGATAATTGGTTGGAGGTAGCAAGAAAAGAAGCTAGTTAAGTAGGAAAAATCTTCATAAGCTTTCAGCCTCACGGGGTGACAAGCACCTCAAAGCTATTGTGGGATAAGGGTTTAAAGGATATAAGCAAGGGTGAAAAATTGACTGGTTTTGTGAGAATGATAATTATTATTAGTGAGGGTGTGGGTGAACTTCGCTCACCCATACCAACACACTGCGTTGATTTATTGTTCAAGTAAATTACTCTCAAAACATTTATGTAAGTCAATTAAAAAATTTTTAATAATCAGATGAATAGTCAGACGTTTCGGGTAAATAATTAAATATGATTTAACATTGACAGAGCTTTTAATCCCCTTTGATCATGAGACTTTTTCTGAGAATTAAAATTCATCATATCTGTGACAATTTCAACTAAATATTCCCCAGCTATGACCCACAACTCACAATACATACCTACCCACAAATTGCTATGTATTCTATCTTTTCGCCCTGGTTCTTTTAGTCGAAAAATATATCTTTGACCTCCTGACTTTTTGAGGCAATTACCATGGTAACATTAAGCATTATAAGCAATTGCAACTAGTAAAATGAGATTGGTAATACGTTGTGTATTAGCTCTACTTCCTTCTAGATTATATCCCCCTGTTTTACAATCTTTAAACATAGCTTCAATACCCATTATCGACCGATAAAATTTGAGAACTTCATCTAAACTTTCAAGATTTGTCAACAACTACCAAGGCTCCTTTTCTATCTTGTTTTTATATTTTCGTTTCCAATAAGCAACTAAATTAAAATATCCCAATCCTTTGTTATGAGTAATATTGATGTTACTTAAAAATATTTTTGTTCCTGGATATACAGGTAAATTACTCAATGGCTGGTATTTTTGACGGGGTTTTCTTTAGTATCTTGTTTTTGTCCGAAGATGAAATTAATTTTTTGAGTTCTAGCTCTAATTTTTAGCCAGTGAGATAATTCGACACCGTGAATTTCACGGTCTCCAATAACCACCAATTTATATTTTTTTAATAAACTTAAAACTGGTCTGATAAGTGCTTTTTGGTCGAGGAAATTAGTAGAGCCTTTTTAATTCAAAATTTGCCATTTGAATCAAAATATATTGCCTTTTGCCTATGCTCAAATTTCTATAAATCTTTAGTGCTGAGAGTAGTAAAATACTATTGATGAAAAAATTTTCCATCAAACCACAATGAAACAAAAATATCTCAAAACTATTCTAGGAACAATTCTCACCAGCTTATTAGTAATTTTTACTTCCTGCCAACAAGTTCCTGATTCTGAAACAGTTACTATTCGGAGTGCTAATAGTAGCTGGATACAAGAATTATTTCAAACTGAAGTAGTGAATATAGGTTTAGAAAAACTTGGCTATAAAGTTGAAAGACCAAAACAAATTGAATATCCAGCAATTTATATTTCTCTTGCCAATGGAGATTTAGAATATAGCAGTGTTTACTATGAACCACAACACAATGAATTCTTTGAAAATGCTGGTGGTGAAGAAAAGTTAGAAAAAGTTGGAACTTTAACCCCTAATGGAATACAAAGATATGAAATAGACAAAAAAACAGCTGATAAATATAACATTACTAACATTGAACAATTAAAAGATCCAGAAATAGCCAAACTTTTTGATTCCGATGGAGATGGGAAAGCAAATTTAGTTGGTTGTAATCCTGGTTGGTCTTGTGAATTAGTGATCAATCATCATCTTAAAGCTTATGAATTAGAAGATACTGTAGAACATAATCAAGGACAATATGAAATTCTCTTGGCAGATGCAATGACTCGTTATGACCAAGGAAAACCAATTCTTTATTATGCTTACGAACCTCATTGGATATCAACAGTTTTAAAACCAAATGAAGATGTAGTTTCACTAGAAGTACCTTTCACTTCCTTACCGTCATCTATGGAAAATTTAAGCGAAAAAGATACATCTCTAGATGGAAAAAATCTTGGCTTTCCCCTGCTTCAACAGCGTATAGTAGCGAATCAAAAATTTTTAGAAGTCAACCCAGTTGCCAAAAGATGGTTTGAGTTAGTTGAAATTCCAATTGTGGATATGAATGTTGAAAGTTTACGTATCAAAGAGGGAGAGGACAAACCAGAAGATATTTTGCGCCATGGTCAAGAATGGATAAAAAATAATCAACAAAAATATGATAGTTGGCTAGAAACAGCAAAGCAAGCAGCTAATTAAAGTATGGATAAATAATTTTTAATAGCCAATCAGGGGATATTTCATCACTACAAAATCTTAACTAAAAGGATTTTTCAGCGGTTTTCATTAATCTAGAATACAACGATTTATACAATTTTCACCTGCTTGGTGCATATCTATAATTTTTACTGTAGTCTATCTTTGTGAAAACCGCTATAAAAGTAAAAAAAAAGAGTGATTCTAAACTAATATTGTTAATCTAGCTCTAGAAAAACTCGGCTATAAAGTAGAAAAGCCAAAGGAAATTGATTACCCAGCACTTTATATTTCTATGGGTAATGGAGACTTAGAATATAGTGTTATTTATTACTTACCAGGACACGAAAAATTCTTTGAAAATGCTGGTGGTGAAGAAAAATTAGAAGGAGTTGGAATTTTAACTCCTAACGGAAGAAGTGGATATCAAATTGATAAAAAAACAGCCGATAAATATAATATTACTAACATTGAACAATTAAAAGATTCAGGAATTGCCAAGCTTTTTGACTCCGATGGAGATGGTAAAGCCAACTTAGTAGGTTGCAATCCTGGTTAGGCTTGTGAATTAATTATAGATAATCAACTTAAAGCTTATGGATTACAAGATACAGTAGAACAGAATCGAGGTCAATATACAATTCTTCTAGCAGATGCTATTACTCGCTATAAACAAGGAAAATCTATTATTTATTATGGCTTTAATCCCCACTGGATATATACAATTTTAAAACCAGGGGAAGATGCAATTTGGTTAGAAGTACCTTTTACTTCCTTACCAAAATCTATAGGAAATTTGACTGAAAAAGATACATCTCTAGATGGAAAAAATCTAGGTTTTCCCTTACTGCAACAGCATATTGTGGCTAATAAAAAATTCCTAGAAGACAACCCAGTTGCTCAACGATGGTTTGAATTAGTACAAATTCCAGTAGCAGATATGAATGTTGAAAGTTTACTTATTAAAGAGGGTGAAGACAAACCAGAAGATATTCTCCGTCATGCTCAGGAGTGGATAAAAAATAATCAGCAAAAATATGATATTTGGTTAGAAAAAGCGAGAAAAGCTGCTAATTCAGCATAAAAAAATTGCTGATTTTTTAATAATAAAATTGGTTTTAAATTTTATAAAAAAGCTGATACTACTTTTCACATTTTTAGGTTTCAGCTAATTCATAAATAAGTATAAATCAGAGCAAAAAATCAGGAATTAAATTAATTTTAAAATCCTGAAAAAAGTAGGAAGCATATTAACAAGCTTATTAATAGTTTTCACTTCCTGTCAAAAAACTCCTCCTGGAATAGTTACTATTCGTAGTGCCAATAGTACCTGGATACAAGAATTATTTCAAACTGAAGTAGTGAATATAGGCTTAGAAAAACTCGGCTATAAAGTTGAAAAAAACAAAAGAAATTGATTATCCGTCAATCTATATTTCTCTTGCCAATGGAGATTTAGAATATAGCACTGTTTACTATCAACCACAACACAATGAATTCTTTAAAAATGCTGGTGGAAAAGAAAAATTAGAAGGAGTTGGAAATTTAACTCCCAATGACATCCAAGGATATCAAATTGATAAAAAAACAGCCGATAAATATAATATTACTAACATTGAACAATTACAAAATCCAGAAATAGCCAAACTTTTTGATTCTGATGGAGATGGTAAAGCAAATTTAGTAGGTTGTAATCCTGGTTGGTCTTGTGAATTAGTGATCGAGCATCATCTTCAAGCTTATGAATTAGAGGATACTGTAGAAAATAATCAAGGACAATATGAAATTCTCTTAGGAGATTCAATGACTCATTATAAGCAAGGAAAACCAATTATTTATTATGCTTACGAACCTCATTGGATATCTGTAGTTTTAAAACCAGGAGAAGATGTAGTTTGGTTAGAAGTTCCTTTCACCTCCTTACCAAAATCTATGGGAAATTTGAGTGAAAAAGATACATCTCTAGATGGAAAAAATTTTGGCTTTCAGATAATGTAACAGCGTATAGTAGCTAATTAATAAAAAATTCTTAAAAAATAATCCAGTTGCTAAACGATGGTTTGAATTAGTAGAAATTCTAGTTGCCGATATGAGTGAGGAAAGTTTACTTATTAAAGAGGGTGAAGACAAACCAGAAGATATTCCGCTTCATGCTCAAGAATGGGTACAAAATAATCAATAAAAATATGATAATTGGTTAGCAAAAGCAAGACAAGAGACTGATTCATTAGACATCTCCAATAATAAAAAATAAAATTAATTACCCTACATAAATTATTGATTATTTCTGCCTATTCCCTACTCCCTCTTTTTTGAAGATATCTATTGTAAATAGAATTTAAGCAAAACACTATCCGTAATATAATTAATATAATCGTATATAGTAGTCAAAAACTATAACGTTTTATATATGTAGCGTTAAAGTCGCAAAAATCCCTAAATGAATGATTAACTAAACTAGAATAGAGTCTTCCTCTTCTCCTGTGAATCAGGATTGAGAAAAAAACGCTAGATGTAGTAATCAAAAACTATAACGTTTTATATATGTAGCGTTAAAGTCGCAAAAATTCCTAAATTGATGATTAACTAAACTTAAGTTAAGTCTTCCTCTTCTCCTGTGAATCAGGATTGAGAAAAAAACGCTAGATGTAGTAATCAAAAACTATAACGTTTTATATATGTAGCGTTAAAGTCGCAAAAATTCCTAAATTGATGATTAACTAAACTTAAGTTAAGTCTTCCTCTTCTCCTGTGAATCAGGATTGAGAAAAAAACACTAGATATAGTAATCAAAAACTATAACGTTTTATATATGTAGCGTTAAAGTCGCAAAAATTCCTAAATTGATGATTAACTAAACTTAAGTTAAGTCTTCCTCTTCTCCTGTGAATCAGGATTGAGAAAAAAACACTAGATATAGTAATCAAAAACTATAACGTTTTATATATGTAGCGTTAAAGTCGCAAAAATTCCTAAATTGATGATTAACTAAACTTAAGTTAAGTCTTCCTCTTCTCCTGTGAATCAAAATTTAGAAAAAAACGCTAGATGTAGTAATCAAAAACTATAACGTTTTATATATGTAGCGTTAAAGTCGCAAAAATTCCTAAATTGATGATTAACTAAACTAGAATAGAGTCTTCCTCTTTTCCTGTGCAAATATAAAAAAACCAAGAATAAACAGCCAATGTCTAGGCCAGAATCTAATCCTTCCCCAGAACAACCAGAAAAAATCCATTTACCTCGCACCAGCGAGTCAGAAACCCTCAAAAAAATTCGCCATACCACATCCCATGTCATGGCCATGGCAGTACAAAAGCTGTTTCCCAAGGCACAAGTAACAATTGGTCCTTGGATCGAAAATGGCTTTTACTATGACTTTGATACCCCAGAGCCATTTACAGAAGCAGATTTAAAAGCCATCAAAAAAGAGATGGTCAAAATCATTAAACGGGATTTACCCGTAATTAGAGAAGAAGTTAGCCGAGAAGAAGCTAAACGTCGAATTGAAGAAATTCAAGAACCTTATAAATTAGAAATCTTAGAAGATTTAGAAGAACCAATTACCATTTATCATCTTGGCGAACAATGGTGGGATTTATGTGCTGGCCCTCACATTGAAAGTACAAAGCAACTTAATCCCAAAGCAATTGATTTAGAAACTGTTGCTGGTGCTTACTGGCGCGGAGACGAAACCAAAGCCCAATTACAACGTATCTATGGTACTGCTTGGGAAACACCAGAACAACTGGTCGAATATAAAAGACGAAAGGAAGAAGCTCTCAAAAGAAACCATCGTAAACTAGGTAAAGAATTAGGACTATTTATGTTTTCCGACCTTGTTGGACCGGGATTACCTCTGTGGACTCCCAAAGGTACAATGTTAAAGAATTCATTGAAAGACTTTCTCCAACAAGAACAACAGAAACGGGGTTATTTACCTGTAGATACTCCCCATATTGCCAGAGTCGATTTATTCAAAACTTCCGGACATTGGCAAAAGTATAAAGAGGATATGTTCCCGATGATGGCTGAGGATGAGGAATCAGAAGCTCAGGAACAGGGTTTTGTTTTAAAACCAATGAACTGTCCATTCCATATCCAAATTTATAAACAGGACTTACGTTCTTATCGGGAGTTACCAATACGACTTGCCGAGTTTGGCACTGTTTACCGCCATGAAAAGTCTGGGGAATTAGGTGGTTTAACCCGAGTCCGAGGTTTCACTCAAGATGATTCTCATTTGTTTGTGACACCCGAACAACTTGAAGCCGAGTTTCTTAGTGTGGTAGACTTAACTCTATTTGTGTTTAAAAATCTACAACTAAATAATTTTAAGGCTAGATTAAGTTTCCGTGACCCTGACTCAGATAAGTACATTGGTTCTGATGAGGCTTGGGAAAAAGCTGAAGGTGCAATCCGTGGAGCTGTGGAAAAAATGGGTATGGATCATTTTGAGGGTATTGGTGAAGCTGCATTTTATGGCCCAAAATTAGATTTTATTTTCCAGGATGCTTTGGAGCGAGAATGGCAGTTGGGTACTGTGCAGGTAGACTATAATTTGCCCGAACGATTCGATTTAGAATATGTAGCTGAAGATGGCACTAGAAAACGTCCGGTAATGATTCATAGGGCACCCTTCGGTTCTCTAGAAAGGTTAATTGGTATTTTAATTGAGGAGTATGCAGGAGATTTTCCTCTTTGGTTAGCTCCTACCCAGGCTAAACTTTTACCAGTTAATTCTGAATTTTTACCTTTTGCTCAAGAGGTTGCTGCTCAAATGCGTAAAGTAGGTATTCGTGCTGAGGTGGATATTAGTAATGAACGTTTGGGTAAGTTGATTAGAAATGCTGAGAAGGCCAAAATTCCTGTAATGGCTGTAGTTGGAGCTAAGGAAGTCGAATCAAATAGTTTGAGTATTAGGACTCGTGCTGCTGGGGAATTAGGTTCTATAACTGTGCCAGAGGTAATTGAGAAGATGACTGGGGCGATCGCTAACTATGAAAATTTCTAGACTTTGATCTCAACCTTGGTTGAAGACTCATGCTCTCCTGGCAAGGTAGCGTCACATGGGAAAACCGAACATTGATTGGTTTTTCCAAAGCCTGTGATATAGCACTTAAATTAAGGTTGCTGGGCTAGGAGAGTGTCGGATTGGTGACGTACTGTGGAGCAGCCGTAAGACCAAAAAGAGGTTCGGCCTCGGAGACAGGTGCTATGTTTCGCTTCGCGACATGTTTGCGGAGCATTCCGATAGGAAAAAGCGCAGCTCCTCTGTCAAGAGGCAGCAGAAAGTCCCTATCAGTGATGGAGTGGGAATTTCACGTTGTCGCGTAAGCGCAACATCGGGAGGATTTCAAGTATTGTTGAACCTTACATGACACAACTATCATCAATTCCAATTAGGTTACTACATAAAAAAACTGGAAGTAATTAAAAATCAAAAATATACTTCGACTAATCTCCACATAAGTATTTACACCTGCTTTCTGATAAATTGAGAGGGGGTTTATTTATTTGACTTGTTATTTGATAAGCTCTTGATAGTATTTAAAAGTTTTGAATTGAATAATTCCTGAAAGGCCATAAATCAATAATGATTAGTCCCAAATTATACCATTAAATTATGCCAAATTGCATTTGATAGGTCTATCTATAGAAAGTAAAACTTTTCTTTGAAGACGATTAAGAAGTCTATATCAAGTTATACTTTGCAGGGATCATAAACATAGATGATTGACCAATATGTTATTAGCTATAAGTAATTATACTGGTAGCTGATAGCTCAAAGTGATAGTATTCTCTTTCAAAAGTTAAATCAGATTGTTATATTATTGATAGGTATATTACCTTCCTTATATTTAGAGCCAAGGTCGGCGATAATCTGACATATTTTGTTTGCGAAAGGCGCTAGAACATGAAAGCATCTAATTTAAAGGAACTATATGAGACCAAAAGGTTTCAAAATAATAAAATTAGAGATAAAAATGATTAATATCTTAAAGGTTCTTCTAAGAGGGGATGTGTTTTTCGCTTTTTTCTGCTGGGAAAGCGCAAAAATGCAAAGCACCAGATGTCGCTGTCCAATGGCTCACGTACAGCTAGGAACAGTGACTTAATAATATGAACTTTATGAATACTGCTAAGAAAAAAGTAGAATCTCTATTAAGTAAATTGCCAGATAATTGCTCCCTTGAAGATGTTCAATATCATTTATATGTAATTGAAAAAGTTCTTCATGGTTTAGAAGTAGCTGATAAAGAAAGAAAAATTACACAAGAAGAAGCTGAAGGGCTTTTGAGTAAATGGGTTATAAAGTAGTTTGGTCTTCTAAAGCTATAGATGATGTGGACGCGATTGCTTCCTACATAGCACGTGACTCTGTTTCTTATACTGCAGCAGTAGTCCATAGGATAATTAATGTCACCAAAAATTTGATTCATAATCCTTTACAAGGAGAAGTAGTCAAAGAGTTTGGGGATGAAAGTTACCGACAAGATTATGCTTACAGTTATCGAGTCCTTTATCAAGTTAAAGGTAATATAGTAATTGTTGCTGCGGTTATTCATGGAAAAAGGTTATTAGATTTATAGCTGATAGCGGTCGTGCCCAATCAAATATTAGTTCAGAACCGAGTTTCATTAGAAGCTCGGTTTCCTATCTTGGAGGTACAAAATTCTGGGGCAGTAGGGAGTGAGGGAGTGGGGGAGTAGCACGATTTTTTTTTATATAACTACAGCAGTTTTCTAGTCTTGGAGGTACAAAATTCTGGGGCAATAGGGAGTAGAGGTTCAATGACCCTGAATGATCGACTTTTATCAATTATGTAAACACTCTACAAAATCTAACGAATTGAAAACTCCTTAATTTAGTACTTTAATCAATCTATACTTCTCTTGATTTATCCTTACCGATAAAGGGTATAATACCCGACAGTCTACACGCTGTTGACAATTGCTTGGGGTTATAAGACAGGTAGTAGGTAGGTCGTTGACTACCCCCATGGAATTTTTCCAACAAGGTCAGTCCTAAATCCCTTCTTCCTGATTCCTTCTTCCTTCTTGAAGAGTCTTTAACTGTTACCAATCTTCCCATTTTACTCTACTTCCTGTATCCCAATCATTAATAGTATTATCCTGCTTTGTCATCCCCGGAGGTCGATAATTTATTTCCTCTTCCTCATCAGATTCTTTTTCCATTTCAACTTCTTCATTCTGGGAATAAATATTAGTCAAAGGTTCTACAACTTTAGCCAACGCATCTTGAATAAACAACTTAACAAATTCATCTTTTCTTGTTAATTGAAATTGTGTTTGTACTACCTCTGTAATGCCACCATCTCCCCAATCTTGATTATGACTAAAATATTCAATAAAACTCTTCCCAGCAATTCTAGTTAAATAAGCTGCACTTACTCCTTGAATTGCCTTCCCAATTAAAAAAGTTGCTATAGTTAATTGTAAAGCTGTAGAAATTAATTTAATCGCCCCTTCAACAATACCTAAACTAGCAAGTGTTTTAGCCAAAGACATTGCTAACTCTTGCCCTCTTTCAAAATTCAATTCACAACCATAAACTTTGCCAATTTCTATCACCATTTGAGCATTAACTGCTGCTGTGGCCAAAACATCTACTACAGGCAAAGGCGTAACAGTAATAACTCCTGCTCCTATCCACTGAAACCTTTCTACAACCTTCTCTGCTTGTCGTCGTCTTTGACCATCAATTAAACATCTTGCTTCTTCCCCTAAACGTTGAGATTTGAGCAAAATATTATCAGCAATCAAATCTTCTCCCTCAGCCCGCAAAATAGCAGCTATACGTCCGATTAAAGCCATAATATCAGGTTCTGGCTGATATATTTCTCCAGTCTCAAGCTTAACAGAATGAGGATGAGCAGCGATCGCCACAATATCCATCTTGCTAAACCCTACTAACCTTTCCCTCAACTTAACAATAATTGCTTTTTGGTCCTCTTCAGTGTAGAGGTCAATCTTATTAAAGACCACAAGCGATCGCTTACCAATGTCCACTAAACATTTCCAAGCAGCATATTCAGATTGCTGTAAATCATTATCAACCACAAATAATAATAGATTAGCCTCTGTCGCCAAAATTCTTGCCAGTTGACCCCTTTCCGTACCTGCGACTCCCGCTTCTAGAATTCCTGGAGTATCAGTAATCAAAATTTCTTTTTCCAATCCTGGCATTTTTAAATGATAGGTTTCTCCTACTTTGGTTGACCCCATAGGTGCTTCTACCCTACCCACCATCTGACCCATTAGCGCATTAACTACAGAAGTTTTACCAGCAGAACCCGTACCAAAAACAACTACTTTTACATCACCTCGTGCTAGACTAGCTTCTATTTCTTGTGAACGCTCTAATAACGCTTGTCGAGCAACCTCATCTTGAATCAATATAGCCTGTTGTCTCAAAGCTTTAAGAGATTCAGAAGCAACCTCAGATTTCACAGCCGGAATCTTAACTTTAACTTTTGAACCTCGTCGCCGTTGATTTTTTTGAATGGTATATAGTCTCAAATAATATATGAAAGCAAAAATGACTATTCCAATGAGGAAAATTAATAGTAATAGTAATAGGTTGGCCACAAATGGGGGGGCGGACCATGAAACTTGACTATATAGCCATGATAAAGAACCAATCAGCCAAATTATGAGCAATAAAATTAGGCTTAGACCTAGAATCAATATTAACAGGCGGGAAGTTGGCATTTCTACTTACTTGAAATCAGAGGTTTGAGGTCAAATCAGTTATGAGTTATGAGTTATGAGTTATCAATACCTCCTGAAATAGGGAAACTTTGAATATGCAGAATTTTCCTTTTTATCCCCTTTAATATCAAATCCAGTTGAACACTTATTATATATTTGGGGGGAGTAGGGCAGTAGGGCAGTAGAGGAGTAGGAGAAGATTGAAGGCTTGAAGTATAGTTATAAACATATACTATATAAATAACCGGATTCTATATAATAGGCTATCCATTACCGAATAATTAGGGATAGTTTCACACTGGAGACTTGAGACCTGATTTTTTTGGTCATATAGCAGGCAATAGCTAGTAGTGGGAAAAAAAGTGGACTTTATTCGATTCATAATCAGTCTATGTTCTAAGCAATATGGTTGTTATATCTAATACCATTTTCAAAAAATAATGTTACAAATAATCAGGGCAATCAAAAGACTTTACAGGAAATGTCCCTTTGACTAAAAAGATAACTTACGAACTAATAAATGGTATTGAAGTTATTCATTCTGACTCCTGACTCCTAAGAAATAACCTAGCTATTTGTAGCAAAGATTTATAAAGTTGGTATAAAACATCTTTGCTTTACAAGGTAATGGTCGGGAGTTTTTTTGACTTTAGAAATTAAATTAATCAAGAAAAAAGAACATCAGCTTTAAAAATCCCTATTATTTATTGGTATCCAAAATGTTTGAGTTGAAACACTATCTAAAATCTAAGACTTGAAAGCTAAGACATAAAGCAATGATAGATATTTAATTAAATGATAGATAACTTCAATGAGAAATTTAAATATTAAAATTTTGTATGTATGAAGCTATTTAAAAAACCATCAGAAGAAACACAATCAACTCCAAAAACTGCTTCTGACAATACTAATGAAATAGGTTTAGGAACATTTGGTGGTGTCTATACTCCCTCAATTTTGACAATTTTGGGTGTAATTATGTACCTCCGTTTTGGGTGGGTAGTAGGTAATGTTGGTTTATTGGGGACTTTGCTTATTGTCACTTTGTCCACAGCAATTACCTTTCTAACTTCTTTGTCAGTCAGCGCGATCGCTACAGACAGAATAGTCAAAGGAGGAGGTGCCTACTATATGATTAGTCGGTCTTTAGGTATTGAAACAGGCGGTGCAGTGGGAATACCACTATACTTTGCCCAAGCTCTATCAGTAGCTCTTTATACTATTGGTTTTGCAGAAAGCCTAGTAGATGCCTTTGGTGGTCTTAACCAACTATATGTAGCTCTAGCTACAACTATAGCAGTGGCAGTCTTAGCCATAACTTCGGCAGAGATTGCTATTAAGGCCCAGTATTTTATTATGGTCGCGATAATTCTATCTCTACTTTCATTTGCATTCGGACATCCACTAGAAACAACAAACATAGAAATTTTGGGAGCTTCAGAGAGAGTATCGGAACCATTTTGGACAGTTTTTGCAGTCTTCTTTCCAGCCGTCACAGGTATTATGGCAGGGGTGAGTATGTCTGGAGACTTGCGAGAACCTAGCCGTTCAATTCCTGTAGGTACTTTGTCAGCAGTTGGTACAGGGTATTTAGTCTATATGATACTACCAATTATCCTGTCTATGCGGGCCGATACTACTACTTTAATTGAACAACCTCTGGTGATGAAGGAAATGGCTTTTTGGGGGCCAGCAATTTTGTTGGGAGTTTGGGGGGCAACTCTTTCCAGCGCCATTGGTAGTATTCTGGGAGCACCAAGGGTTTTACAAGCTTTAGCAAGAGATGGAGTTTTACCTAGTTGGTTGTCTTTTCTGGGTAATGGCCATGGGCAAAATGATGAACCCAGGATTGGTACAGCGGTAACTTTATTTGTTGCTACTGCCACGGTTTGTATTGGTGACCTGAATATTATTGCCCCGGTGCTGACAATGTTTTTTTTGACAACCTATATGGTTTTAAATGTTTCAGCAGGTATAGAAGGCTTTTTGCAAAGCCCCTCTTTCCGTCCTACATTTAAAGTCCATTGGTCATTATCAATGTTGGGAGCCCTTGGTTGTCTGGCAGTGATGTTTTTGATTAATGCTGTGGCTACAGTTATTGCTGCTTTGATAGTGCTGGCAATATTTATCTGGCTACAGCGTCGGGAGTTAGAGACAACTTGGGGGGATGCTAGACGCGGAATATGGATGGCGTTGGTGCGTGAAGGAATTCTTCAAATAGGTGAAGAAGATACTAAAAATTGGCGGCCACATATTTTAGTCTTGTCTGGGATACCAAAAAAACGTTGGTTGTTGATTCAATTTGCAGATGACCTAACTCATAATCGAGGTATGATTACGGTCTGTAGTGTTTTGCCTAGTGCGTCTCGCGATGTCTCGCAGCAAAGTGATATGCAAGATACAATTCGTGAGTATTTGGACAAGCGAGGGGTACAAGCTCTGGTGCGAGTAGTCACTGCTACAGATTTTTTTGATGGTGCTAAACTCTTGGTGGAAACTTATGGCATTGGGCCACTTACGCCAAATACTGTTGTACTTGGAGATAGTCAGGAAGCTTCAAGGCGCGATCGCTACTGTCAGTTGATTAGTCATATTCATAAGGCTAAGAAAAATGTAGTGATTTTTCAAGAAGACAGCGATCGTGGTTTTGGTCAACATCGTCGAATTGATGTGTGGTGGGGTGGTTTACAAAATAATGGTGGCTTAATGTTACTTCTAGCATATTTGCTGCGCACAGATATGGATTGGCGGAATGCGGAAATTTATTTGAAATTGGTAGTACCGGAGCAAGCAGCTATTCAACCGACTCAGGCAAATGTTGATCGTGTGATTCGAGATTTACGAATTAGCGCCAAATCTCAAATTTTGGTTTCTAATGGTCGTCCTTTCTATGATATTTTGCATGAGTCTTCTCAAAATGCTGACTTGATTTTTCTGGGAATTCGGACTCCTGGGGAGAATTTTACTAAGTATTATGAGGATTTACAGTCCAAAACGTCTAATCTTCCTAGTACAGTATTTGTTCTAGCAGCACCAGGTTTTTCTTATGGCGAAGTTCTCAGCGATCGCTAGTTATCATTAGATAATATTTTAGGCATATGAAGTCAATAAATCAGGAGCGGTAATGTAGATAAATTAATATCTCCCGCTCCAAAAGTGTAAAAATTGGAGCAGGATTCTGATCTTTTCTGATCTTTAAAGTTATATTCTAGAAAAGTTTGTGGTCGTTTTTTAATAATTAATCAGGGGGTAATAGTGCCTTAATCTGACTGACAAATTCTTGATGATCCACTACTGGTTTAGAAATATAACTATCCGCACCACTTTGCTTCAAAAAAGATTCTCGATCACCTGCCATAGCATGAGCTGTCACTAATATGATTGGTATTTTATCCGTTTTAGGGTCAGCTTTAAGAATTTGAGTAATTTTAATCCCATCAACAGATTTACCCTGGTAAACACTACGAGCTAGAGAAACATCCATCAAAATCAAGTCTGCTTCCCCTGAGTTAGCCATTTTTACTACTTCTTCCACATCTTCTGTGTGTTTAACAGCTAAACCACCTCTTTTTGTCAAAATCTTGGAAAAAACTCTAGCATTAACTTGATCGTCTTCTACAATCAAAACAGTTTTCATATAGGCCTCCCACTAAATACTCGTAAATGTAAAAACCCCATTATAAAGTTTAGACTAAATTTTTTTATAGATAGGGAAAGCCAACTTAGTTTAACTAGTTTCAGTTTAATCAATTAAAAATTCCATAATCACTTACTAAACTAACTAAATAGCTATTGTTTTAAATTTTTCTAATGGTTATCTATGAGTTTTTGGACGTCTACCTCACCAGGAAGAAGCTTAATAGTCCAATCTTATTTGTATAAAGATTAAGAGCTTATTTTCTTCTGACTGCTATGATGATCACGAAAGTAATCTAGAAATACTACTTTTAGCAGCTCCAATGCAGGAATCTAAAACATCAATAATCATACATACTTATCGAGGTAAGATTTCAATTCCTTCAGCATAATAGAGGTTAACATACTTTACCCTCATGTAGTTGTACGACTACCTAAAGTGACATAGCAGATATTTTCGATCTGCATAGCTTTCAAAGTATTAGTTGGCTAAGTAGGTAATATTTTAAGCTTTAACCTAAGTTTGTGCTCAATCAAATATAAATAATTATTCCTATCATCAACTATGGTCAAAAGATTTGAGGTGTGTTAGCTACGATCTCCAAAAAATCTTGTGTACATTAAAAAAAATAGAGAAAAAAGTTACTACTGTCAGGATCTGTAAAAATATTAAATTTACTTTGCCTTAATTAGAACAAAACATTCTTCAATACACTCCAATTAGTAAACTGATGCGCATATTAAATTGGGTAACACTTGTTACTTTTGAGAAAATTTAGGTATTTCATGCTGAAAATCTTAAATTGTCATAATATTTGGACTTAGCCTCTCAATTGTGCTTTGTCATTTTTTTTTATAAATAGTAATCTAAATAGCAACTCATGGCCAAACAATTAAATCTACTCTCCGGACAAGTCGTTACTGCAGCGCTGCACATCGAAATGCAGCAATCATATCTTGAATACGCCATGAGTGTGATTATTGGTAGAGCTTTGCCAGATGTCAGAGATGGACAAAAGCCAGTGCATCGTCGAATTCTATATGCTATGCATGAACTTGGTCTCGCCCCAGACAGACCATTTCGTAAATGTGCCAGGGTAGTCGGAGATGTTCTGGGAAAATATCATCCTCACGGCGACCAAGCTGTTTATGATGCCATGGTACGGATGATTCAAGACTTTTCCAGTCGTTATCCATTAATAGATGGACATGGTAACTTTGGCTCTATCGATAATGACCCTGCTGCTGCTATGCGCTATACAGAAAGTCGTTTGGCATCTATTAGTAATGAAGGTTTACTTACCCAAATTAGTGAGGCTACAGTTGATTATACCAACAACTTTGATGGCTCTCAGCAAGAACCTACTGTATTACCGGCACAATTACCTTTTTTATTACTTAATGGCTCTTCTGGTATTGCAGTGGGAATGGCGACTAATGTTCCGCCACATAATTTGGGAGAAGTAGTAGATGGCCTTATTGCTTTAATTGATAATCCTAATCTTTCTGATGAAAAGTTATTTCGATTGATTCCTGGGCCTGATTTTCCTACTGGTGGGGAAATTGTTAGTACTGACGGAATTATTGATGCTTATACTAAAGGTAGAGGTAGTATTCCTATCAGGGGAGTGGCCACTATTGAGGAAGTTCCTACAGCTCGTGGGCGTCGCACAAAAAGGGCTATTGTGGTGACAGAGTTGCCTTACCAGGTTAATAAGGCGGGTTGGATTGAAAAAACTGCAGATTTGGTTAATGCGGGTAAAATAGAGGGTATTTCTGATTTGCGAGATGAGAGCGATCGCTCTGGTATTAGGGTTGTAATTGAGCTTAAACGTGAAGCTGATCCTAGTGTTGTACTTCACCACCTCTATCAGCATACTGATTTACTTTCAAAGTTTGGTGCTATTATGTTGGCTTTGGTGGATGCACAACCACGACAGTTATCTCTACGAGATTTTTTACAGGAGTTTATTAGTTTTAGGGAGCAAACTTTAACTCGTCGCTACAGTAATGATTTGGAAATAGCTCAAGGGAGGTGTCATATAGTTGAGGGTTTGCTCAAAGCTTTAAAAGATTTGGATGCTACGATTGATATTCTCAGAAATGCTCCTGATGGTAGTAGTGCTAAGGTTAGTTTTCAGGAAAGTTTGGGTTTGAGTGAAAATCAAGCTGATGCTATTCTGGCAATGCCAATGCGTAGACTGACTGGTTTGGAAAGGCAAAAATTGGAGGAGGAATATGAGCAACTGAGGGGGAAAATACAAGAGTTACAGGGTTTATTGAGCGATCGCCGTTTACTTCTAAGATCGCTGAAAAAAGAATTACGGACTCTAAAGCGCAAGTATGGCGATCCTAGACGTACTCGAATTATTGTTCAAGCAGAATCAAATGTTTCTGTTTCTCCACAAAAGGGTAATGTAGAAGTTGGTAATCAAGAAACAAATAAACAAGCTAAAGGTAGAGGTAGAAAATCAAAAGGTACAGCTGTTGAATCACAATTTTTGACTTTGGAAGCTGCTCCACCACCGACTGAAGAAGTTGTTATAGAATTTACTCACCGAGGATATGTAAAACGATTACTTGCTAAAGAATTTGAGAAGCATCAAATTGATAAAAAATCTAATATTACTGTTGAAAATAATGATGATTTTACTATTAATATTATTGAGGCAACTACAGACCAAACTTTAGTGGTATTGACTCGTAGTGGTAAAGCTTATCCTCTGAAAGTAAATGATATTCCTTCTGGTTCTAATCGTTCGACAACACGACATGAATATAAGGGTGTACCTTTAGTAACATTATTATCACCGTCAGCAACTAAAGAAATGACGGATGCTCGTCAGGAGTTTATTATTGCTCAATTTGTTTTACAGGAGGCTGAAGAAAATAAGGATTTAATCATGTTGACTCAAAATGGTAAAATTAAGCGTTTACCTTTGTCTGATTTAAGTGATATTACAAATCGCGGTATAACAGTAATTAAACTAAAGGAAGAGGATGAATTACGTTATGCTAATTTAGCTCAGGTAGGGGAACAAGTAGTTTTGGCAACTTCTGGGGGGAGATTATTAAGATTAGAAATAGATGAGGAACAGTTACCTTTAATGGGACGTACTGCACAGGGGTCTCAAGCAACAAGATTAAGAAAGCAAGAGGAGTTGGTAGGTTGTGTGACTTTGGATGGAGAAAGCAATTTATTTTTAGTTTCTGAACAGGGTTATGGAAAGCGTATTGCTATTGGTTCGTTGCGAGTTGCTAATCGTGGTGGTATTGGTCAGAATGCTTTTCAGTTTACGAGACAAACTGATGTTTTGGCAGGAATTGTTGTTAGTAGGTCGGATGTAGTAGCTCAGATGTTAACAACTGAAGGAAAAGTATGTGGAATGATGGTGGATTCTGTTAAAGTTTATGGACAGGATGATAGGGGGAATCGGTTGGTGAAGTTGGGGGCAAAGGAGAGGATTATTAAGGTGGTTGGTTATTGATAGCAGAAGTAAGAAGGAAGAGGTTCAACAATGAATAATGAATAATGAATAATGAATAATGAATAATGAATAATGAATAATGAATAATGAATAATGAATAATGAATAATGAATAATGAATAATGAATAATGAATAATGAATAATGAATAATGAATAATGAATAATTACCTCTCCTTGAAAAGAAGAGGATTGACTAAAAGAATAATTTTTTCTTTTTTATCCTTTAAAGGAGAGGCTTTAAACCTTAATTATTCGGTAAATTTTAACATGAGGTTAGATATTTCCCTAGCTTTTACACAAATGATACTAACGGACATGATATTATTAGGTCTTAATTTACATTTTCAGTCCAAGGAAAATCTCCTGGACGTGTCTTTTAACTGTCCTTATTATTAATAACATTCTTTTTCCAAATTACTATTATAGAGAATCGGAAAAATTATAAATCTCTTTGATAAACTTTATAAACCAGGTTTGTTATAACTATATTTAGGGTTTGTGATCAAAAGTCTTTTAGTAGGGGTAGGAGACAGGAGACAGGAGACAGGAGGAATGGGAATTATAGAGGAGGTAGGAAGAAGAGTTGTCCGCAGATTGTTCTGCTTTTTTTGCCCTCAATACTAACTTTTTGAAGTTTTTATGCCAAAAACAAGCTCACTTTTTTCGCTCCAAAAAGGCTAAAACTAATACCATTCAATGCTTTGAAATTTAATCAGCAAGCCCTAGTTACTATTATTTAGAAGCAAAAGCTTCCCAACTAGATATCTGAACTTTAAACCCTACATCATGAAAACGACGAATAGTTGTCTCTTCATCTTCAACCCAAAATTGCCGACCAAACTGTACTAAATGTTGTTGTTTTCCATCAGATATTAATGCTCCTATTGCTACCTTTGCTTTTTCCAGATCACCAGAAGATTGTTCTTCAAGAATGGCTTTAATTTGTTCAAATAAAGAATCATTTTCAGGAATAATATTTACTGGTATTTGTAAGATAATTATTTGTCTTTGTTTCGCAGAACCATTTTCAGTTATTAATAATTCAGGGTCTTTTTTCGGAGGATTTTTTTGACTTTCTAATTGCTCTATTGGTTTTTCTACTTCTACAATAGGTTGGTTAATTTCTATCTCTTCATTTCTCGATTCATTTTGATAATTATCTAATTCTGTCACTGGTTTTTCATGTTGTTCTACTGCATCTGCCATTACCTTTTCTAATTTGTCTGCACCATCTACCAATAACTGACTTTCATCATCCTTCCTATCAACTTTTCCAGTCAAGACTAAAAGAGAACTTTCTATTAGTAAATTTTTAATTTCTTCATATATTTTCGGAAAAACTACTGCATCTACCTGCCCAGTCATATCTTCTACTTGCAGAAATGCCATGCGATCGCCTTTTTTTGTAATATGAGGTTTAATTCCAGCTAACATTACCAATAATTTTATAACTGACTTAGATTTTTTTTCCTTCATTTCAGCAATAGAAATAGCATCCGAAATTTTATTTTGCTCCTGTGCATATTTGAGAGGATGGTCGGATACATAAAATCCTATAATTTCTTTTTCATACTGCAATTTTTCTTTAGCTGGAAAATCTGAAACAGTGGAAGATTTAGGAGCAGAATCAAAAGCAGGCATTGTTTTTTCTGCCACATCAAATAAACTTAATTGCCCTATATCCCGGTCTTTATTTCTATCTTGCGCCCATTTCATTACACCTTCTAAATCTTTGATTAATTGGTGACGGTTTGATTCAATTTTATCGAAAGCTCCACATTTAATTAAAGATTCTAAAGTACGACTATTAAGAGCGTTAAGATTAACTCTGTCACATAGATCGGCTAAAGACTTAAATTCTTCCCCTTCTTTTCTTGCTTCTAAAATTGCTTCTATTGCTCCATCGCCTACATTTTTTACTGCTGATAATCCAAATAAAATTTTATCTTTTGTTTCTCCTGTAGTTACTTTTGGCAAAGGAGTAAAATCTACTTCTGACTTATTAATATTCGGCGGTTCGACTTCGATATTAAACTTCTGACAATTAGCTATATATTTTTGTACTTTATCTTGGTCACTACTATTAGCAGTTAGTAAAGCTGCCATATATTCGACTGGATAATTAGCTTTTAAATAAGCAGTTTGATAAGCTACATAAGCATAAGCTGTGGAATGAGATTTGTTAAAGCAGTTAGAAGCAACTAACCCATTTGCTAAGACAAAGTTATGGTCTTTAGCTACTCCAATATCATAAACATTTTCTGTTTTTGCCAGCTTGCGAGAAACAATTTTAACCACGACGATAACTCCTTAAAATCTGTTCTATTTTTGCTTTTTTGTAATCTAACCCTAGATCAGGTATTTGATAAACCCAATTGTAAAATTGCTGAATATGCTCTTGACTATAAATTCGCCAATAGTAAACGGATTCTGATTGGTGCTGAACAACCTTGCCCATGTCAAGGTAATTTGACAATGCCTCTGCCCAAGGGTATGAACCAACAATGCAGACTAACCCACCACTTCTACCCTGATTAACATAGGCACATCCATCACCATCAAAATATCCTAGTAAATAACTACTAAAGTATTGAGCTTCTGGAAAATAATAAGCACCTGACTCAGTGCGTCCAACAACCACAGCATATTGCTTTAGTGCTGTTGCTAGTTGTTTGGAAGAAAAGTTAATCCGATAATGAGGAGCATATCCCTGTGGAAAGGTAATAGTACGGATATCCCCGGTGTATCTCAACTCAGCTTTAAACAACTTAACTAGAGAAAGTTCGGTTGACTCATAAACAACGTAATTCGTTGAAGTTACACAGCCATCTGCAGCCATTAACCCAAGTAAATATGCTTTCTTTTGCGAGTCAATCGTATCGAAGTATGCCTCATCAAGACTATAACGATTCTTTCGTTTAGTATTAATTCCTACTTCTGCCAAGACTCGTGGAACTGAGCGTTTACTTACATTGAGAAAATCTGGAATTTCTCGGCATTCCATTCCCCCCTCAAATGCTTGAACAATCTGTTGCTTCAATTGAGGTGTTAACTGACGATAGGAAAGTTCCATTGTGCTATATTTCCTAAACACTTCAAATCTAAATTACGCTCAAAAATTTCATCAATAGGCAGCATTTGACCATCTTCAGTCATAAACTTATGTTCTGGTGTTGCTCGAATAACCGTTCCATCTTCCAGACTATACTCATAAACTTCCTGCATACCCCGATTATGCCATTGGGCAATTGGTTGTGTATAAATATATCCATTTTTATCTACCGTATAAACAGTACATTCAATCTTATCTTCTACAATTTTACCAATAGGAATAGCACCATATTCTACAGTCATAATTTCTGTCTCATAAGCCAAACAATATTCAGCGAATTTAATCATCTGTTCAAACAAATCTTGTGCCACGGCAGAATGAACACCTCTTTGAGTCGCACCATCAATAAATATTTCTCGATGCTTTTCCATTTCTGAAACTTTCTTTTTACCCATGCAATTGTGAACTATAAAATCATTGGCAATAAAATTATGAGTTTCGGAAATTGTCAAATCAAAAACTTCTTCTTTGCCAATATATTCTATAGAAGTAATCTCATCCCAAAAAACCTCAGAATTAGCTATGGCTTTTAAATCTTCATCTACAAAAGCTGTGGCAAAATTATTAACTTTATAACGGGATAAACTCCTAGTTGGAGTATTTTGAAAATTTAAACCTGACGACATAGTGCCACGACATACTCCCACAGCTTTATCTATTTCTGTCCAAGTCATTCCACTAGCTTTTTTAGCTTCTGCAATTAGGGTAAGAATTTCTGGAGGTAGACAATGTTTAGATTGATTTTTTTCTCTTAGGGAGTAGGGAGTAGGGAGTAGGGAGTAGGAATTAGTAATTCTGGTTCCAGAAAATAGGAAAGAAGAAAAAGAACCATTCCTTATAAGTCTGAGAAATTCTATATCTTGAATAACTAAATAACAACTTTGACAAAGCTCCTTTTTGTAACTACTTAAATATGGTTGTATCAATTCACAAAACTTGAGCATATCCTCACGTCCTGTAATTTGAACTTGATAAGAAAGATAAGGTTTACCTTGATATTTTATCTTCTTAATATTGAACAGAGAAACTATACCTAAACGTAGAAGTAAATGTTGGATTTGTCTGACTAAAACTTCTGAGGTAGAGTTATATTCTGTATACCCAATTGTTTTGTTTGTACGGACGTTGTATGCAACATCCCTACTACCATCTGTTGACCATAAAATTCCTAAGAAAAGTTGTAACTGACTCTTAGACAAATAAAATACCCAATCAGGAATTTCTTTATCCCGTGAATTAGCAAGTTTGAGATGATTATCTACCCAATGATTAAAAGCTGAAAGAAAACCTATACGAACATAAGTAACTGATTTTTTTCCTTGATGGAGTTGTTGATCGATAGGCGCTAAAGAACCAAATAATTCTTCTGTACAGCGATTAAAATCAGCAATTAATTCCGCATCACTATTACAGAAATAACTACACGAAAAACTCTTAGTAGATAGATGTCCGTCACCTATTAAATAAGCAGTAAGTTTAATTTGAGCATCAGATATTTCACTGCCATGATTAATCGGAATTTTCTTTGGTAAACCTAAGCGATCGCCTACAGAAAAATCTTTTAAAGGTTTCCATCCTAAAACTGTATAAAAAAGATGGTCGTTTGTAGCTTTAATTTTCCGATTTGTACGAGTGGTAATTTCCCAAACATCTCGCACACCATTAGGATGAATTTCTGTTATTGGTTTTTGCACAATTTGTTGAGTTTTGGTGTCTAAAGAAAATACTTTTCGACTTAACCAATACTCAGGTTTAGCAGCTATTTCTTTGAGAGTAACTAAGTTGCCTGTTGCTGCATCTATTACTTTTGTTGAACCACTCAAACAACGACGTAATAAATCTGCTTCTCCCAAAGAATATCCTGCTAAATCTTGAGCCATTTTCATAATTTGTTCTTGGTAACAATTATGAACAACTACTCCTTCAGCTAGAAAATAAGGAGAAGCTTGGTCTTCCATTTCCAAATCAAAACATTCTGCTTTTCCTGCTTCTTCCACCGAGACAACATAAACAAGTCTGACATCCTGTAAATGATTTTTTTCGTATATCTTTATATCAGACTTTTTCCGATTTTTTGGCTGAGGTTTATCTAAAAAATTTAAGGTAGGTTTTTCCTGAGCAAACTTCTGATTTTTCCGACTCAAAGTATCTGTCTGAGAAATAGAATTTTCTGAAAGAGTTGTCAAAGGAAAATAGGAAATCTGTAGATAGTTTTCTCTCAAATTTTCCCTAATTTCTAGTTTCTGTCTATCTAAGAAATTTGTCTGTCTAAATAAAGTAGCTTTTTCACGGGAAAACTTCTGATTTTTCCGACTCAAAGTATCTGTCTGAGAAATAGAATCTTCTGAAAGAGTTGTCAAAGGAAAATAGGAAATCTGTAGATGTCTTTCTCCAGATTTTTCCCCATTTCCCCACTTCCCTCTATCTAAGAAATTTGTCTGTCTAAATAAAGTAGCTTTTTCCCGGGAAAACTTCTGATTTTTGCGACTGAAAGTATCTATCTGAGAAATAGAATCTTCTGAAGTAGTTGTCAAAGGAAAATAGAAAATCTGTAGATGGTTTTCTCTAAAATTTTCCTGATTTTCTTGCTGAGGCTTATCTAAGAAATTTGTCTGTTTAAATAAAGTAGCTTTTTCCCGGGAAGAATCCAGATTTTTCCGACTCGAAGTATCTATCTGAGAAATAGAATCTTCTGAAGGAGTTGTCAAAGAGAAAGGGAAAATCTCTAGATAGTTTTCTCGGAAATTTTCCTCATTTCCCCAATTTTTTCTATCTAAGAAATTTGTCTGTCTAAATAAAGTACCTTTTTCGAGGAAAGACTCTAGATTTTTCCGACTCGAAGCATCTGTCTGATAAATGGAATTTTCTGAAGAAGTTGTCAAAGTAAAATAGGAAATCTGTAGATAGCTTTCTCTCAAATTTTCCCAATTTTTCAGCTTCCCTCTGTCTAATAAATTAGTCGGTTTAAATAAAGTATCTTTTTCCAGGTTCCTTATATCTGATAAATTTGTCTGTTTAAAGAAAATACCTTTTTCCAGAGAAAACTCCTGATTTTTCCGACTCGAAGTATTGGTGTGAGAAATATAATTTTCTGAAGGAGTTGCCAAAGGGAAATAGGAAATCTGTAGATAGTTTTCTCTCAAATTTTCCTCATTTTCTGCCTTGAGTCTATCTAAGAAATTTGTCTCTTTAAATAAAGTACATTTTTCCAGAGAAAACTCCTGATTTTTCCGACTCGAAGTATTGGTGTGAGAAATATAATTTTCCGAAGAAGTTGTCAAAGATAAAGAGGAAATTTGTAGATGGCTTTCTCTAGATTTTTCCCCATTTTCTGGCTGAGGTATATTTGAACAATAAGCTTCATTTTTACCTAGTCTTTTGTTATTACTAGAAACCTGCCATTTTTCATAAACAGCAGAACCATAAATATTACCGTTTTTAACTCCTGATTCTAATTCCCAGGCAAACTTATCTCCTTCCGGCGTTAAAAAGCGATGGTTTTTTCCCGCATAAATTACCGTTCCGCTAGACAAAGTAATTTTCAATATTTCCCTAACACCACTCCGCCACTGTTTAGCAACTTTTGCCTGCCAAACTTTCCTACCATCCGAAGTTAAAATTATCTCCCCACTCTTAATATTTTCGATCGCCTCTCTCGAACCATCTGGTTGATCGATTAAAGTTCCCTTTGGCAGACACAAAACTCCATAAGTTTCTTGCAAAATTGGTTCTAACTTTGGATGTTGGTATTCAATTTTCTCCCGCCCATGTTTCCGGTCAATAAATTTAGGAATTAAACCCGCATCTAAAGGTCCGGGGCGATACAAAGCCAATATAGAAGAAATATCTTCAATAGAAGTAGGCTTCAATTTTTTCACCACATCCACCATGCCAGAAGATTCCAACTGAAATACTCCTTCCAAGTCTCCAGACTTTATCAATTCGTAGGTCTTTTTCACATCCTCTGGCATTTTCTTAATATTGCCTCTCGCCAAAATTTCCATTGCCTTTCTTTCATTAGCTGGTAACTCATCTGGAACTAAAGGAAGATGATGATTTTGCTCAATCAAATCGGCAGTATTCTGAATAATAGTTAAATTTTTCAATCCCAAAAAATCCATTTTCAACAAACCAAGGGATTCTATATCTTCCATGTGATACTGAGTAATCACAGCTCCATCATTATTCCTTTGTAAAGGCACAATTTCATCTAGGCGTTCCTTAGAAATTACTACCCCTGCTGCGTGTACTCCAAAAGTCTTATTAGTACCCTCAATTCTGATTGCCATATCTATCCATTGACGAACAGAAATTTTACTAACTTTTCCGGCTTGATTATCTTCTATTTGAATTTCATTATTTTCATAAGCTTCCTTAAATTCAGGAGAAGAAGTCTCATCAGAAATCATCACTTTTAACTTAGCTGGTTTACCCCGTGCAACAGGAATTAACTTTGCCATTTTATTCGCTTCCCCAAACGAAACTCCCAACACTCTCCCCACATCTTTTAATACTGCCTTAGATGTCATCCGGTTAAAAGTAATAATTTGGGCAACTCTCTCTTCTCCATACCGTTCAGTCACATAATCAATCATTGCATCTCGGTTTTCAATACAAAAATCTGTATCAATATCTGGCATTGACTTCCGTTCTGGATTCAAAAATCTTTCAAATAACAAGCCATGATGCACCGGATCTATATTAGTAATTCGCAAAGAATAAGCAACCAATGAACCAGCAGCACTTCCCCTACCAGGTCCAACAGGAATATTTTCATCTCTGGCATATTTTATATAATCCCAAACCACCAAAAAATATGTAGAGAAACCTTTATCCTGAAGAACTTTCAATTCAGTTTCCATCCGCTCTTTATAAACTGGGGAAATTTCACTTCTTTGTTTAAGTTTCAGTCTTTCTAATAATCCATCCCAGGAAAGTTTTTCTAGATAAGTATCAGCATTATGGTCTGGTGGAATCGGATAATCAGGAATTCTTGGCTCTCCTAAAATTCCCTCATATTTTTCAACTTTCTTTTCTACTTCTAATGTATTAGCGATCGCCTCTTCTATAACTTTATCTTCTAGATGGTCTCTAAATAGTTGTTTCATCTCTTCAGCAGACTTTAAATATTCGGTACCGCTATACCGCATCCGTTTTACTTCAGAGATTAATTTTTGAGTATTAATACACAACAAAGCATCGTGTGCTTCTACGTCTCGACAAGAAATAAAATGAGAATCGTTTGTGGCTACTATTTTTATCTTTAATTTATTGGCAATTTTGACAATTCCAGTATTTACTACTCTATCTTCTGGGAAACCATGGTCTTGTATTTCTAAATAATAATCTTCTCCAAATAAATCTTTGTACCACTTAGCTATTTTCTTGGCTTCATCTAATTTTCCCTGCATAATATTTTGCGGTACTTCTCCTGCCAAACACCCGCTAGTTACTATCAGACCTTCGTGATATTTTTCTAGTAATTCTTTATTAATACAAGGTCGAGCAAATATGCCTTTTCCTTGAAAACCATGTAGATGAGAAAGAGTTGTTAGTTTGACTAAATTTTTATAGCCTTGAGTATTTTTTGCTAATACGACTTGGTGAAATTTTTTGCCTCTTTGTTGTTTCTCAATTTCTCCATTTATCACATACATTTCATTGCCAATTATGGGTTTAATTCCTTTATTTCTACACAGTTTAATTAATTGAATCGCCCCATACATTACTCCATGGTCTGTCAGAGCAATGGCTGGCATTCCTAGTTCTACTGCTCTATCTATTAATTGTGGTAATTGGGATGCCCCGTCTAATAGGCTATAGTCGCTATGAATATGTAGGCCAACAAATGACATTTTTTTTAGATTTTAGAATAAATATTATATGTAGCTTTATTTTATAAGGAAGAAGTCAGAAGGAAGAAAGAAGAAGGTTGATATTTAATTTTTGCTGGTGTTGGTTTGACTGAAAGTCTTTACCTGTTAAGTTTTTAGGGTTTAATGAATAGTTAGTATAAATTAAGCTGATAAATTATTGCTAAATATATTAGAAATTTAAACTGAATTTTCCAAAAAAAGTTCAAATGAGCTATTTAGGAGGAAAAATGGGGGTAATTTGGGTGCGATCGCGCCTTCATTGTCCATTTGTTATAAGTATTGATATGTAAGAGATACAAGGTTGTTGCTTGTCAAGAAATTTTCGTGTATTTTGGAAGTAAGTAGCTCGCTCTGCGTAGGTGCTTATTAAGATGAGTAAAGAATTTTTGAGTGGGAGTGCGATCGCATTTCCGTCAATATTATGTAAATCAAATTACAATTAGTAATGTTGATATGAAACCACTACTATGACTACTAAAAAGGTAAATCCAAGTTTGGAATGGAATGGCTACTTCAATCAGATTGGCGAGAAAAATTCATTCCTAGTTTAGGTATAGACCCATGGATAACTGTTTATTTTGATAAAGTTACTGAAGACGAGAATCTTGGCATATTTTCAGCCTTGATTCCAAATGCTGATGTTGAAACTTCTCTAAGCAAGATTTCTTGGGATTTCCATCTTGAAGATGGGCATCCATGTTTCAACGGCAGAAATAAAAATCCTACCTATTTGCGGTTTGGAAACTTAGATAATGTAGAACCCTTTATAATTCGTCGGGATTTTCATGGCATTCGCGACTCATATAACGAAATCATTGAAGAGTTTCGACACTTCCATCGTTTGTACCACGATGTTGAAAAAAATCAACTTCTCAAATTTGATGATAGAGGAGATGAAACTGTAGTAGCAAAACTTGAAACAGATAAGGTTGAAGTTCGTCTCAAAGAAGTACGTCAATTTCTTGCTGTAAAAGAAATGCACTTAGCAATTTATTTTGACTTTAAACGATACTCTGAATCAGTGCTTGATGAATTTACACAGGAATTAGACCATAAAAATAAAAAGGATTTAACTTACTATAAACTTCGCGCAAGTTCGGCAGAAAATTTTCATATAGCCAACTACAAATCCTTCTCATACTTGTGTGGAAAGAAACTTATTTCTCCATTTCCACTCAATCGCTGTGGAATGTGGCCATTCAATGATAAGGACAAGGAAAACTACATTGATTTCATTGTTGGAATGGATGAAAATGGAGATTCAGTCGAATATTCTTGTAATCCAGATAAGCTTCCAAACTACCCAGATACTCCTAACTATCTCACACCAGTTTTCTTTCAGCGCGAGGTTCTTGCAAAATATTATGCTCATCCAGAGCGATACTCGGTTGAAGATGGATTTCTCAGATGTCAAGGATTATGGGGATTGAAACTTGATAATAATCACCCTGAATACATAACTGTCTTCCTTGGAGACTTAGCATCTTTGCCATCAGATGAACAAATATATTGGCGTAGTTACAATATTCTACCTGAAGGAAAGATTAGTAAAGTTAATTTTGAGCGTAGCTTTCAACTAACACCTGCTCCTCCAGAACAAATTGACCTTATGTTTAAGGATTGTTTTGTTAGGTTTTCTAAGAATTGGAAAGCATTTATGGGATGGAGTCTCTTTCGCAAATTAGCTGAATCTGACCAGCATCTTTTTGACGCTTTGCACATTCCCCTGACAAATAGTCAGGTAGAATTTGATTCACAAGTTCTTGCTCTGACAAAGATTTTGATTGACTCTCTAAATGAGGGTGAAATTGTTAAGGCAACTCTAGGAGGCAACACCGAAGAAAAGGGAATATCTAAATTCGAGCAGTTCCTCAAAGCTCATCAATATCCAAACTATGAGCAGCAGATAAAATTCTTGAGAAATTTGCAAAACCTTCGCTCAACTAGCGTAGCTCATCGTAAGAGCGACAATTACAAAAAAATTGCCAAAACTTTTGGATTGAAAGACAGTAACCGTTCTGATGTGCTCAAGGAAATTCTTGTTGAAGTTAGAGACTTTCTTGTATCACTTGAGAGACACTTTTGTGAATAAAGCAACAAGTAGGGAAAGACCATGATATTCCTCCCAAAAAGATGGTAAGGTAACAGACTTCATAACTTATCATAGTCAATTGTTTGCCCTTTTCCTTCAGCAATTTACTGTTTCGCCTGTCTCGCTGCTACTACTAACTTGCTTTGGGTTTTTTCAAAAGATTTATCCTACTTTAATACCAATTTGAAAATCTGCAATATATTCTCGTAAATGCTCAAAAATTCTTTCCTGCTGCTCATCAGAAAGAGACTCTAAAATTTTTACAACAGTTGCTATATTTTCTCTTGACATTGTTTTTATAAGTAGTAGGATTTAATGCAAATAAATAATCACATCATCAGTAAATTATAATTTATGCAATATTGTTTGAAGTGCAGTATTTTTATCATAAAGTCAAATTAATTGGCGTTTCCTTAATTACTATATTTTAATCTCTACTCAGCAAAGGAGAAGTCTAATGAGTTTGTCTGTCATTGATGAGGTAGTCGAACAATTAAAAGTTATGCCACAGTACAAAGTTATGCCACAGTACTTAGTATTGCAAGTGCTTGAATTGGCTCGGAAATTGCTAAAAACTCAAGTTAGAGGTATTTCAGGAACACAATTATTACCTTTTGCTGGCTCAATTTCTCCTGAAGACCTTCAAACTATGGACGAAGCAATTAAACAAGGTTGTGAACAAAATGAGTGGTAAATACCTTCTAGATACAAACATTATTACTGCGCTCTTTGCCAACGAAGCAGGACAGTAATTTCATTTGCCCAGAGGTCAAGTCCGGCTACGTCCTGAGCAAATAGGACTCCTTTTGTTATGTTCGGTTTGCAATTGTGCTAATTGTTGTTGGTAAGTGGTGAAATCTTGGATTTGAGTGGTGGAAAAGGCAAGGTGGATTATTTGTTCGCCAAAGTCGCGGAGTTTGTGGAAGTCTTCGGTAAGATGGGGGTAGCGATCGCTATGGATTTAATCAGATATTCTTCGGCTTCAGAATAGCAACTTAAATCTTTATAAATTAATCCCAAATTGTTGGAAATATTTGCTACTAATATATTTTCTTTGTAAGCAGAAGAGATTAACACCTTTGGAAAAAGAATGTGTTTGAATAATCAGGGCAGTTAAAAGACATATACAGGAAATGTCCCTTAGACTAAAAAGATAAATTATGACCTAACAAATAGTATCAAAGCTATTCATTCTGACCCCTGACTCCTGACTTCTAAGAAATAACCTAGTTATTTGTAGCAAATATTTATCAAATTGGTATTAACTCTAAAATGGGAGTAGTTTATATAGGCGATCGCGCCGTCGGCAAAACTCATTTAGCATTAGAATTGGCCAATCCCCAAGGAAATTATGTTCAGGTTTCTTTGAGCAATCAAAATTATCAAAATCTCCAGGCAAATTTACTTAATTTAGATGGTACTGCTAAACCTACTCAAAGCATTGAAAAGCGTTCTTTGGATGTGAAAGTTAGACTTTCTACTGGTATTAGTAAAATTTCTGTAGATTGGATAGATTCTCCTGGGGAATTATTTCGTAGATCATGGCAATCTGAGCATATTAATGAATGGCAAGATTTTAAAGAAACAATGGGTAAAAGTGAAGGATTTTTTTTAATTGTTCCTCCCTATAGAGAAATTTTACAGCCTCATATTAACCAGGAAAATTATATTACTCAGCAGCAATGGTGCAATAGATTTAATCGTTGGAAAGACTTTTTTATTTATGATTGTCCTCAAGTTAGACGTATTGTAATATGTCTGAATAAAGCTGATTTAATTGATTGTAATCTTGAGCAAGAAATTTCTAAATTGGCTTATTTACCTCATGGTTCTACTATGAATTGGCTGCAACGGCATAATTATGTGGTTAATAGTTATTTTTTACCCCTTAAGTCACAGTTGGAACAAATAAATAGTAGTCGTTCTGGTTTGTCTGTTCGGTGTTTTATTACCAGTATTTATCACCGTAGTTTATTAGAATTACCTTGGATTTATTTAGCTAGTTATTTAGTTTAAAAGAAGCAATAAGGAAGAAGGAAGAGGGAAGAGGGAAGAAGGCAACAAGGGTAGTTGTGAATTATAATGGTATAGCTAGTGGGAGCATCTTGCTCCCGTTCTAAAAATAAGGAAGAAGGAAAAAGCAAGAAGGTAAGAGTGAAAGTTTTGTCATTGAGTTAGATATTTCCTTTTGTCAAACAAGCAAGTTAAATTAATCAATAGTAAAGTAAGTATTTCCTGCGGAATGCTGCGCAAACAGCCATCAGCTATTAGCTATTGATGAGAGGAAGAATTCAACAATTAATAATTAATAGAGTTGTCGCTAAATAAAGGGAAAAAATCACTCTAACCTAGACAGAGCAATAATTCTAAGCATTTTTCCTGTCAATAGCTACAATCCTTACAGAACAAGGTTTTTGGTTTTTTTAAGTTATAAAGCGACAAGTCTAATAATTAATAATTAACAATTACCTCTCTTTGGAAAGAAGAGGATTGACTCAAAGGAAAAATTTTTCTTGTTTCTCCTTTAAAGGAGAGGTTTTAGACCACAATTTCTCGGTAAAAGCAATTGAAAAATTGAGAGAGAATTAAAAATTATATCAAGTTGCACTGATTAACCACAATATAAAAAGATGGCATACTCCTCAAGAGTCATCTTAAGATGACTTAAACTATTAGCCAAGGATTGAAATCCTTGGCGAGGTTAGCGAGCCATGTTATCCGCCAAGAAATAAATTTCTAGGATCAAAGCAGAAGTCATCTAAAGATGACTAAAGATAGCTAATTTATTATGGCTAATTAATGAGACTTGATATTACTGCCAAGGTACGCTCCTTCAACCTTAGAAGGAATTATTCATTATTTGCTGTTTGCGTAGCATCCCGTAGGGAAGTGCTGACTACTGAGAGCTGTTTGCGCAGCATTCCGCAGGAAATGCTTACATAGTAAACACAGATTTAATCAAAAAAATGGGGAATATTTGTATTATTGGACCTACGGGTGCGGGAAAGACTACTTATCTAGCAGGATTAGCTTATTGGCCGGAAAAAACTCACCCAAATTTTCAAATTACAGCCATTACTAATGATGCTCAAAATTTAGTTAATAAAGCTGAAACAATTATTCTCAATGGTGCTTCTTTAGAACCCACTATTATTGATGGAATAAAAATCAAAAGTTTCTATGATTTACCTTTGTATTCTTTTCACATAGAAATTAAGCGTTGGTGGCAAAAAAAACCAGAAGAAATTAATCTAGTAGTGCGAGATTATCCAGGGGAAATTTTTAATGAATTACAAACAGGTATTTCTAATCCTTTACATCAAGAATTTCTCGATGAATGTCTAATCAAAGATAATGTCGGTTGTCTAATTTTACTCCACAAATGGGAGCCAGGAAACGACATATTCTATAGTAATGTGATGGAGAAATTTATTAATTTAATGGATGAACGCGACCGCTCCCAAGATTTACGCCTAGCTATAGCAATGAGTAAATGTGAAAGAGGAGAAATTTGGCCTGGCCGTCTTGACCCAGAATTAGACATATTTAAAGTGCATTTACCAAGAACAACCAGTATTTTACAAAAGCGTATTCCTCAACAAAATTTACGGTTTTATGCTATATCTACTTTTGGCGTTCTACAACGAAATGACCCCCGCCCAAATCGTACTGATGAATTAGGAAGTCCCCACTCAATTTTACGGGAACCTTTGAAATGGAAACCTTATGGTATAGTTTCACCCCTGTATTGGTTAAGTCAAGGTAAAACAATTAATAATTAATAATTAATAATTACCTCTCCTTTAAAACGGATAGGATTGACTAATAATGAAAATTTTTATTTATTATCCCCTTTTATGGGGGTTTGTAGACGCGGAGCGGCTTCTCTTAAGTATCCCCCATTATACACGCCACAGAAGCTGTTTGCGCAGCATTCCGTAGGAATAGCTGACCGCTGAGGTGCTGACTGCTATTTCAAACCACAATTTTTCGGTAAAAAAAATGTTTAAATCCCTATTAAAGACCAGAATTAATGAGAATTTAAAAGAAGAAAATTGTTCTGGCATTTTACGAGTAATAGGCGATCGCGCTGCTGGTAAAACTACTTATATGGCTGCTTTGGCTAGATGGCCAAATGCTGATTTTTCTAGTCCTGTTGAATTAGTTACTCCAGCAAATAAAGATGGAGAATATTTGATTAAGCAGGCACAAAATTTGATAGAGTCAGGGTTACAAATTGAACAAACTCGTCTAGCTAATGATGTGCTAGAAATTAAGGATTATACTTTAAGAATTACTCTCAAACAAGAAGATAATTCGAGGCGATTAAATACTGTTTTAAACCTAGATATTAGTTGCAAAGATTATTCTGGAGAATTTTTCAGCGATGTACTTCAGCAAACAGATTCTCAATTACTTCGAGACTACTTAAATGATTGTTTTCCAGCTACGGGAATTATGTTAATGATTGATGGTACAACTCATCGTAAAGATTTAGAATATGCCAGAGGAGTCGATCGACTTTTAGTAGCATTAGCAGGTCGGGATTTGTTTAGTGAAAAACGGCGTATTGCTTTGGTTTTAACTAAGTGTGAATTAGCTGATTTATGGGTAAATAGAAATAGACCAAAGTTTTTGGCAGAGGCACGGTTTCCTACTATTTTTAAAAGATTAGAATCTTGGCAAAATTTGGGAATGGGTAATGTGGAATATTTTACAACTTCTGCTTTTGGTGTGACAGGAAATAAATATTATAAACCAAATTCTCAGCAAATTTATCGGGGTCGTGGAGGGGTAGCATCAGTATTAGAAGACTCGAAAAAATGGCGACCTTTTGGCTTAGTTTCTCCTATATATTGGATTTGTACAGGTAAACGTAATTCACAGTTAGATTATGATTAATATTGTATTTTAGGGAATAGGGAGTAGGAAGTAGGGAGTAGGGAACCCACCCCTAACCCCTCCCAGGAGGGGAAATAATTGATAGTTTATGTGCGATAATTAATTTTATTTTTTATTATCACCAGATGTCTAATATTGTTTGATTATTAATATCGTTTTATTATTGGGAATGGATTTAACAAAAAAATGGTAGTCCTGCATAGTAATGGTATACAAGGAACAAGAGATGCTTGGCACGGGAGCAAGATGCTCCCACTGTTCTCGTAACAAAAATAATGCAATGCACCACCATTACAATGCACCACCACCAAAAAAATTAATTTGCCCATGGAAACAATTGAAATTCACGAGTTCAGCACAGGTATAATTCCCGAAATATTACCCGATGGTAAATGGATTTCTCGGGGATTTAAAGTAGGGGAATATATGAACTTAACCTTAACTCAAGTTCCTCATATTGTAGCAAGAGCAATTGCTAATAAAGGCTTTGAAGTAGCCAAAGACCGTAATAGTCAAGAACCTACTTTTGTAGGGCGAGTTGTCTTAAGTATAAGTAATGAAGAACCAGATTATTCAGTAGTTGCTGTAGTCACTACTGGACAAGATGAGTATGGACGTTCGACTTCTTTTTATCGTTATTTTCTCTGCACTGGTAAAGATAATATTTGGCAAATATTAGACTGGATAAGTACTCAACAACAACAAGGTGTTAATCCGGTATTTAATCCATCTGAAACTAAAGAAGTTGGTAAACCAAATCAACATACAGTTACTACAAAATCAGAAATAAATTTACCCACAGAATGGCAAAATTGGCTGAGTAGTCAAGTTATACCTGTAATAATTCCTACTGAATTATCTGACTTACAAATTATTAATAAAATGGCTGAAATTAAAGCCAACAATCTACCTATATCATGGGCTTATAATGTTGAAGCAATTGAACGACCAGAACAATTTATTATTATTCATCCTGCTAATACTAAAGTAGAAGCAAATCTGTTACAAATACAGACAAAGATGATGAAAAATTCCAGGGAAAATATCTCAACAAATATAGATGAAGCAGCTATAGAAACAGCAATTAAAGGATTAATTAGTGGTTCTCAAATAAAACAAGAATGGGTAGAAAATTTAATTTTAAAATTACAGAATGGTCAAGTTACATCAAAATATTTAAACAACCTGTTTGATAATCTGGGGGCGAGTAATGCTGTAAAACAAGAAAATGCTAATGCTCAAATGGTTAGGTTATTAACTTTAAGAGCAATTTTTATTCCCGAAACTTTACCAGAATATCTGAATTGGTTAAATATTACTGGAGATGAAAAAAAAGAAGATGAGAAACAAAAAATATCTCTAAAATTACAATCTCAACTGAAAAATTATCAAAAATCATTAGATCCATTAATTGTACTAGGAATGAATTACGCCTTCTATCAAATATTAGGAGGAAAAATATCTGTTCCTGCTTTCTGTTGGCTATTAAAAACTAAAAATAGTTTATGGTCAACCTATTCTACTATAATCAAACAACAAGTTCGCCACGATTTAGAATATTTAGAATCTTTGGGGAACAATTTATTAAACACAAATATTGACCAAGAAATAGAGCAACTAATTTATGGAAATACTATTTGGAAAAAACTCATTTCCCACTTAAAATATCGTCGCGATCGCTGCAATTATTATCAACCTTTTGCCGAGTTATTCTCTCAACTACCTGATTATGAGTTAGCAGCTTATTTTCATCAACTCAGTAATGGAAAAGTCCCAAAATTAATATTTACATCAGCATTTCCGAGGTTAAAGTCAATTTATGAAATTAGAGTTTTTGGGTTAAATGTTCGGCAAGAATTAACTGTTTCTGACCGAATAATTATTTCTATAAAAAAGTATGGCGTACAAGTAGCAGTAACATTTTTATTACTGCTTTCTCATGCTCTATCTTTTGTTTTAGGATATCAGGCAAGTAAGTTTAATAATGGTACTATTGCTGAACCGAAAAAAAATGAACCTTCTACTTTTTCAGAAGAACAATTAACTGATAGTTCAACAAAAAATGTTAGTGCAATTTCCTCAGTAAAAATGGAAAAAGCACTAGAAAAATTTCCCACTACTAGTAGTGTAATTCGAGAAATAGTCCAGGAACTAGAGACAGAAATATTATCTCAAAACTCAACAGTATTTATAGCAGAAGATGCACGCTTAAAAATTATTCAAGCAATTAAGCAAATTCTAGAAAATGATATAAAACTTCAGTATGCAGGGGCGATAGAAGATGAAATTTTAGGAGAACCAGAGAAATATTTAGAAGCACAAAAACAATGGATAGAAGCAATTTATTCTTATCAGCAAAAGTTTTTTAGTAGTGGTTTTGGCTATATAAAACCAGATAAACAAACAGCAGGTAGATTAAAGTGTGATGTGGCTGATTTATTGGATATTCAATTACAACAGAGACCTCAATATTGTGAGGAGTAGTAGGGGCGTTAACGATAGTTATGCGAAGCTAACGGCGTTTGCCCTTAGAGGAAGGAAGAGAATTTAGAAAGATTTGGAAATGACGCTCAGATGAAACATTTTTTTCTACTGAATTAAACTGAATTAAGCGGAATTCCATAAATTCTAAAAATTCAACTTTTTTTCTGTTTTTTATGATCTGGAATTATATCATGTCCAGACAATTAACGATCAAAAAAACTTTCTCCTTTCCCACCTCTTCCTTCTTGCTTCTTTCTTCCCTCCTGACTCCTGACTCCTAAGAAATACTCTAGCTCATCAATGGACTACCATGATGATGAATCAGATACCAATTTCCACCCATCCGCTCAAAAATATTTGTTGCTATACACTGAGCTTTACTTTTCCTACCTCCAATCACTTGCATCAAATTTTCAATCAAAATAACATAACCAATATCTCCATTAATTTCTATTGTCACAATATCAAGATCTATTTCCATATAATTAGTATTTTTAAATATTAAATCCCAGGAATTCCGAATATTTTCAAAACCACGAATGGCATTACGACCTGGATGAATACAAACTGTGTCAATACCCTTGGACAAAATATAACTGATAGTTTCGATGTCCCGTTTTTCAAAAGCTCGATAAAAGGCTTGATTTGCTGTTAATATTGCTTGCTTTTCGTCAGTCATAAAATTTTTAGTTTAGATATAGAATAATTGTTATTATCTAACGATAGAATCATATTAACCAGTTCAATCAAATTATTCTCCGATAGACCATGGAAACAACAGAAAAAAAATCTCCTAATATATTTTTGAAAATGTTATACATTACCCTCTTTTTGTTAGTAACAGTTGCCATTGTTGTCGGAGTTAATGCCACCTCTGACAAACTAAATTTATTTGCTGGCACCAGACCCAATAATCTAGGCGTATATTCTGGACGACTAGCACCTTGTCCCAATAGTCCAAACTGTGTCAGTAGTTACAGTCAAGATGCAGAACATGGTATAGTCTCTCTTAGCTATGACTCTAATAATCCAGAAACAGCGATCGCTAACCTCAAACAAATAATTGCATCTATGTCTCGGACAAATATTGTTAAGGAGGATAAAAATTACTTGTATGCTGAGTTTACAAGTAAGATAATGGGATTTGTAGATGATGTAGAATTTTATGTAGATGAAGAAGCTAATGCTATTCAACTACGTTCAGCTTCCCGTCTAGGAGAATCAGATTTAGGTGTTAACCGCGAACGAGTCGAAACTATTCGGACAAAATGGAACCAACTAAAAACAAGTAATACCATGTCCAGTTGAATAGTTATAAATAATAAGGGAGGAGTCAGGAGTCAGGAGTCAGGAGTCAGGAGTCAGGAGTCAGGAGTCAGGAGTCAGGAGAAAGAAAGAGTAGTAGAAGGAGAAAGTTTTTTGTTCGCGCTCTTACCCGGACACGATATCATAGCTCAAATCACCAACGCCAAATACTTCCCCACTCCCTTCCGTATCCGTGTATCCGTGCCATAATCAGTGTGATCCACTCCCTCACTCCCTGTTCCCTTTCACCAAAGGAATATTCACCATGACAACAACCTCAAGCTATACAAACACGATCAACCCAACTGAAACAACTTTCCCCCAGTTAGGTGCATTTTTACAAGCACATAATGAAATCGAATACATTCTACCACCCTTAGTCGGAATCATAATTACCAATAGATTTAAACTACGGGGTGCTACTGCACTTCTAGTAAACCTTACAGTTGCAGGTTTTGTGCGCCAAATAATTGAACAACTAAAAGAACAAACAGTAACTATACCTGTAATTGATACTGAGCAAACAACTATTCCTCAACCAGTGACAACCGTTGCTAGTGATGACTCACCAACATACACCATAGTGCATTCAGTACCCGGTCGCATCCGACTGCGAATACCAAAAGTAGCATCTGACCCAAATTATGTCAGACGTTTAGAACAACTTTTAACAGCAGACTCCCATGTATTAGGAGTGCGGATAAATACAGCAGCAGCTTCAGTTGCCATCCAGTATCAAGCTGATGGAATGTCAGAATGGGAACTAGGAATGCTATTGATGAATATCATTCAAGAAGCTGAACCTGATGAAGAGGAAATACCCCAACCAGAAGCAAATTCAGAGTCCCCAGAAACGCCAGAAGAAACTGATTAAGTACATTTAAGGTTTTGGAAAAAGACAGTTTGACACTGACTTCCAACTTCGACCTTGATGTCATCCCCCCTCTAATTCCCCAGTAGGTTAAATCTTTAAAATCATAGGTTTATACTTAGCGGTACTTTGATATTTTTTACAATGAAAATGCCTTCAAAGCTATTAGGGATAAGGGAAATACATCAATAGGCTAAAAATGGCTTAAACCTAGATATATCAGGAAAAAGGTTGATAAAATGTAAAATATAGACTATATAAGGGTTTGATGCTGTTCTGAACATATTTTTTGCCAAAGTATCGTTAGCTGGAACAACTCTTATAGCAGTCGAAGCAAAGGGTGCAAACATATCAAAAGCTTAAAACTAAGACAACGCCAGATTTTTCCAACTTAAGTTTTTGCTTCTTCCTTCAGCTATACCAATAATATTACCGAATAATTAATAATTAAATAATTCTGGTAAAAATACTCCCCTTTTAAGGGGAAAAAAAAGAAAATATTCCTTATATTCTATTCCGTAACGGTTAAAACCCGAGGTAATTATCAATTAATGAAGCCACATTCTCACCCGGAACCAAGACAAATCAACTAAAACCATGAAAACTATCAAATCACAACAATCAGGGTCAAAATCAACAGTAACAGTCAAAACTCCCACAATATCATTAGTTCATGGCATTCCCGGAAGAGTCAGACTTCGCGTCATGCACTTGAGTCTAGACAAAAACTATACTGACAATGTACAAACATTATTAGAATCAGATATCCACGTCAAACAAACTCGCATTAACCAAGCAGCAAGTTCGATCGCCATTAATTATCAGACCAAAGGCAAATCAGAAACAGAAATACTAGACCATCTTATATATCTAATAGAAAACGTCGATCGCTCTACCGTAACAGTTTTCAAAAAAAAAGTTAACTCCCAAACACCACCAGAAACAGAACACCAAAATGAAGGAGAATTGTCAAGTTTAGTAATACCAAGTCTAGCAACCCTCTTAGCATTCCTCGGCGGACCATTAAAATTACCAATTTCCCCACAACTGAGTTTTAGTGCCTTGGCCATTGCAGCATTCCCAGTTGTCAAACGCGCTTTCCAGAGCTTATTCATCGAACATTGCCTGAATATAGACTGTCTCGACTTCCTCTCCCTAACCCTCGGTGCCATCCAAGGCAAAGTATTAACTCCCGCATTAGTCTTAACTCTCCACGAACTGGGAGATGTGATACGGGAACAAACAGCCAGATCGACCGAACATCAAACTTCAGACCTGTTAGACACTATCGGACGTTTTGCCTGGGTAGAAAAAGATGGAGAAGAACAACAAATACCAAGCGACCAAGTCAAACGAGGCGATACAGTCATAGTTTACCCAGGAGAACAAATACCAGTAGATGGAGAAGTCTTGCAAGGTGAAGCAGTCATTGACCAACAGCAACTCACCGGAGAGTCAATGCCAGTTGTCGGCAAACCAGGTACATTAGTTTATGCTTCGACCTTAGTACGTTCCGGTCAAATTTATATTCGAGCAGAAAGAGTCGGCAAACAAACTCGCGCTGCTGCTAGTATCGAACTATTACAAAAAGCTCCAGTACATGACACCAGAATGGCAAACTATGCCTCTCAAATGGCAGACAAATTAATTTTGCCGTCCTTGATATTAGCTGGTATTGTCTTAGCCACAACTCACGATCCCAGTAGAGCTGCATCTATTCTCACCCTAGACTTTGTCACAGGAATTCGAGTATCAGTTCCCACCGCATTTTTGGGAGCGCTAAACCATACTACCAGACACGGTATTTTGGTTAGGAGTGGTCGTACTCTGGAAATGTTAGCCGAAATTGATACTATTGTTTTTGACAAAACTGGTACTTTGACTCAAGGTAATATTGCTGTGGTGGGAGTAGAAACAGTATCAGGACGAATGAGTGCTACAGAAGTTTTGGCTTTAGCAGCTTCTGCGGAACAACGTATTACTCATCCAGTGGCAGAGGCGATCGCCCGTTACGCTCAGGAACAAGGTGTGAATATTTATCCACGGGGTGAGTGGGACTATAAAGTAGGACTGGGTATTCAGGTAGATATTAATGGTCAGGATGTTTTGGTCGGCAGTGCTAAATTTTTGACTCAAGCAGGAGTAGATTTGGACTGCTTCTATGAAAATCATCCTTGTTTTCAGGAAAGTTGCGCCCATCCCGACCAAGAATGCCCAGTTTCTGAGTGGTTATCTTTGATTTATGTGGCCTGCAATGGCGAGTTTCAGGGGGCAATTCAATATAAAGACCCAGTGCGTCCGGAAAGTATGCCTCTGATTATGAGATTGCAACAAGAGTATGGTATGGAAGTACATTTACTGACTGGGGACAACGAAGTTAGGGCGAAGATGGTGGCCACAGAGTTGAAAATCCCAGAGTCTCAAGTTCATGCTGAGGCTTTTCCTGACCAAAAAGCTGCTATTGTTCGAGAATTGCGTCGCACCGGAAAAACTGTGGCTTTTGTGGGAGATGGGTTAAATGATTCTGTGGCTTTAGCTTATGCAGATGTGTCTGTTTCTTTTGAAAATGGTTCGGATGTAGCGAGGGAAACAGCAGATGTGGTGTTGATGAATAATAATTTATCTAGTTTGTTGGAGGCGATCGCTATTGCCAAGCAGACTAAGCATCTCATCGAACAAAATACTGTTATGGTAGTAGGGCCAAATTTGGTGGCTTTAGGGTTGGCCTCGACAGTGGGACTACATCCTCTCATTGCTACGGTTGTCCACAATGGCAGTGCGATCGCTGCTGGTTTAAATAGTTTGCGTCCCCTGGTGCAGCATCAGTTAGAAAGTGGTACATATTGACACTCTCACCGTTAAATCTGGTGATTATAACGGGAGATTCTTGTCTCGCAGATTCTTAACTAGGCAACAAATCAAATAAACTGAGTTGTACCCCCGTCAGACCATCTCCACAAGCTTTTTCTTTAACCGCGTGCCCCACGGCTATTAAACCTCTATTTCTGATTACTTTTGCAGCAGCTATATCACGATTTATTTCATAACCACAGTTGCTGCAATTATGTTTTCTATCAGAGAGTTTTTTCTTTTCAATCTGCCCACATTTAGGGCATTCTTGAGAAGTATAATTCTTGTCAACTTTTCCATAATATTTGCCTCTTTTCCAGCAGATATAAGGAAGTATTTCATTGATAAATTGACCGATGCCACTGTCATTAGATTGTTTTCTGACAATACCTCTAGACCAAGAATTAAAGTTAATATCTTCAACGAAAATATTGTCTGTATTATCACAAAGTTCATGAGCTAATTTGAAATGCCAGTCCCGTCTAGTATTGGCTATTTTCTCATGTATTTTAGCTATCTTTTTCTGAAGTTTTAACCAATTATTTGACCCCTTCTTTTTTTTATTAAGTCTTCTTTGCAGCAATTTAAGCTCGCGTAGTTGGCTGAATAAAAACTTAGGAGATTTGATTAATTTTCCAGTTGAAGTAGCTACAAAACTTTCTATACCTGCATCTATTCCTAATGACTTTTTACCTACTGGATTATCTGGCAATAACTCAGATGAAGTAAAAATAATCATCAAATAATAGCCACTAGCTTTTTTGACTATCCTAGCTTGTTTAGCTTGAAAACCATCTGGATATGGTCTACTTTGTCTGATTTTAATCCAACCTAGTTGAGGTAGTTTAACTCTATTATTGCCTAAGCAATTTTTCAGCATTGCAGGAAAAACAAAACTTCTCAGTTTTTTCTTAAACCTTGGATAACCTTTTCCTTGAGATTTCATGTCAGAAAAAGCTCTATCCAAAATTTTTAAAGTTTGTTGTAAAACTTGAGCATTAACTGACTTTAATTTAGGATGAATTTTTTTAGCTATTGTGAGATTTTTGGCTTGATGATTGTAATTAGGATAAGGCGCATCAGCAGGAATAATATATTCGGAAACAATTGAACAGCTATTAATTGGTGATTTTCTCGCACTTGACCAGTCTTTTCGCTCTCTCAAAGCATAATTGTACACACTCTTACAAACATCAAGAATACGATTAATCTCTATTTCTTGTTGCTGAGTTGGGTTGAGCTTGTACTGGTAAGTTAAAGTAATCAAAGGTTGAAAAATCAAATGTTAATAACTATATTATAACTGATGCTGGATTGATTCGCGCTTCGCTCAATTAATAGATTTGTTGAAATTCATTTCACCGCTAAATTAGAAATTATAGCGGGAGTCCTCTTTCAAGATTCTCTGATAGAATGGTAGGGAAATAGTTTTTGTAGATATTTGTATATATATTTTGGTTAATTCCAAGACTTTATTTACTAAATCAGCCCCTACAAAAAACCCATCTTATCTTGTTCCTTATATTAATTATGTCACTTGTTCACTTAAAAAAATCTGTACTAACTCTTCACCTCCGGGAAATGGTTGAAGATGGTCAAACAAACGATCGCCTTGCATTATTAGGACTAGGTGCGTTTTTGATCGGTCCATTAGTTGCTCCTACTGTCACAAAAGTTGCAAGAAAAGTAGTTAAGGGTGCAATTAAAAGTGGTCTTTCTATGTATGAACAGAGTCAGGAGACTTTTGCCGGAATTAGTGAAGAGTTTGCCGATAATTTGGCAGAATCTCAAACTAATCGTTGAGATTAAAATTATTAAGTTAGGGGTGAGTTGATTAACCAAGTCAGAAGTTATTTTTGTAACGGGTATTTGAGCTTCGAGCCAAAAATATTTCGCTTTAAAAGACGGCGTTACACGACCCTTATGATTTTGATAATTAGTCAAATTCACCTCTATAGAATCCAACTTTCTTATATAAAAGTCTACCGTCAACTCAGAAATAGAGAAAATTATTATTTTAGTTCAAATCATCATTCTGTGAAGCTCAAAAAAATCGCCAAATTTTTCTGCCTTGCATTCCCAAAATAAGTGTGGTACTATTCTATTATTGGGAGTCATTCGCCCCTATACATGACTTTTTATTCAACTTAAAACCGAATTATCTCCCAACTATTATGTTTGACTAATTTGACTAAACTATCTACTTTGACAAAAATACCAAACAGCTTTTATAACAGTTAAAAAAGAAAGCGTTAAATTAATTATGTTTAAATGTATTACAGTTAAAAATTTTAGATGTTTTGAAGAAATTAGTATTGATAATATCGAACGAGTCAATTTAATTGGAGGTATCAATAATGTGGGAAAAACAGCTCTGCTAGAAGCAATTTTTTTGTTAACAAGTTTAAATTCTATAGAAAATCCTCTAAAATTAAATTTTAATAGAGGAATTTTTCAACAACAAACTTTTGATGTAGAAGAAATTTGCGAATGGTTATTCTATCAAAAGCAAGTCAGTAAAGTCATTAAAATTAAAATAGTAAATGACAATAATGAAGAGAGTGAGCTAAAGTTAAGTTTAGATAAAGCATCAAGCCCAAGATTATTTCCTTTAAGTTTAAAATCAAATAACAGAAAAACTTTAAAAGATTTAAAAGTAAAGTTTAAAAAAGCAGATGGAGAACCATTTGTATTTACAATTTTTTTTACAGCAGATAGAGAAGACCAAAATCAAATAAGATTAGCAATTCAGCAAGACAAAGAACAGGAAGCTAGAGAAATAGAAGTTTTTCCTCCTAGTATTTTTCTCAGTAGTCGTTTAAGAGTCTCACCAACCGAAGATGCAGAAATATTCAGTCAATTTGAGGCCATAAATCAACAAAATGAAATTATAGAAATCTTGAAAATAATAGAACCAAGATTAAAACGTTTAGCCGTTTTAGTAACTGGAGGAGTACCTATGATTTATGGAGATATTGGAGCAGATTATTTAATTCCCGTTTCATTAATGGGAGAAGGAATGGGCAGATTATTATCTATTATTTTATCGATTATGAATGCAAAAGAAGGAACAGTATTAATTGATGAAATTGAAAATGGCATACATTACTCAGTGATGGAAAAAGTTTGGCAGTCTATAGCTGTAGCAACTAGAAAATCTAACACTCAACTCTTTGCTACTACTCATAGTTATGAATGTATTCGTGCTGCTCATCAAGCATTTTCCAACTCCGAATTATATGACTTTCGTTATTTCAGACTAGAGAGAGAAAAAGAGACTAATATTATCAAGAGTTTAGTTTATGACAAAGATAATATTGAGACTTCTTTAGAACTTAACTTGGAGATGCGTTAATGAGTCAAAGTAAAAAAACAATTGAAAAGTCAAAGTTGATTCTTGGTGAAGGAAAAGAGGATGAAATGTTTTTCTCTCAATTAATTGAATATTTAGAAATTAATGATATCCAAGTTGATTTTTATGGAGGGAAAGATAACCTTAATAATTACTTGAAAACTTTGCATTTAATACCAGGTTTTTCTAATTTGCGTTCTTTAGGAATTACTAGAGATGCTGATGATTCATTCAATTATGCCTCTAAAAGTATTGAAGATTCTCTCATAAAATATAAATTAAATGAAATAGAGAATTTAAAAATAGAAAAGTTTATCCTTCCAGACAACCGTTCTGAAGGAATGCTAGAAGACTTATGTTTAAAATCAATAGATACTGATGAAATTAGTTGTATTGAAGATTTCTTTCAGTGCATTGAAACAAGTACAGGAAGAAAATCTAATAAAATTTCTAAAGCTAAAATATACGCCTGGTTATCTACTCAAGAACATCCCGATAAACGTCTAGGTGCAGCAGCTCAAGCAGGTTATATTAAATGGGATAACGAAGCTTTTAAAGAACTGACAAATTTTATCAAAAATCTTTAAATAGGGTTTGCTGAAAAAGTATTTTGGTAAGGGTAGGAGTTCAGGAGTCAGGAGAAATAGGAGTTATGGAGGAGTTAGTAGGAAGAATAGTCCCTTAATTTTTCTGCCCTAGTGAGCCTTTAATGCTAATCGCCCTCCTATCCCTATGCAATTGATTCTGTCTCCTGTCTTCTGTCTCCTGACTCCTTCTTCAAGGAGTTGCTGACTTATTTGCATTCAATTCTTGTTGAGAATATATACCTGCTTTTAAGTTAGATTTATGTTGTGCTTCTGCCGCTACTTCTGCCTTAGCTTCCGCCACAATATCCCCGAATATTTCTACTGTTTCTGCTAGAGCACCTTTAGTTTTTTCCAAGAAAGAAACACCAGTTTTAATAGTTGCTTTAGCTACAGGTTTTAACAAAGGTAAAAGAATCGGAGTTAATACAATAGCACCCACACCTACTGCAATCGGAACTCGATTTTGAATAACAGTTTGTTTAACTTGTTGAGGTAAATTTTGAGTTGCTTGTTGCCAGGTTTGATTAGCTACCACAGGCAAATTTTGAACCACTGATTCTGGTATATTTTGATTAGTTTGTTCTACCATATTAATGCTCTCCTGATATTAGTATTATTAATCTTATAAAATAACTATAACAAAAAAACACAAACGAGGGTAATTAATTTTTTATTAAATTTTTGTTGCTATTTATTTTCAACAATAAAATATAGCAGAATAAAGAGGGAAAAAGGAAGAGGGAAGAGGGAAGAGGGAAGAGGGAAGAGGGAAGAGGGAAGAGGGAAGAAGGAAAAATGTAAGCATTTCCTCCGGAATGCTGCGCAAACAGCTATTAGCAGTCAGCTCTCAGCAATAATAACCTGTGCTTAAGGACGAGTTTTAAATGAATATAGACTTTAGAGCTGACTGTTATAGTAAGATTTTTCGTTTCTTAGTCAATAAAGCTTTTATCACTCATTAAAAGCAATAGCTGATAGCTGATAGCTGATAGCTGACGGCTGAATGCTTACGGAAAAATATTGCTTTGTCTTAGCTTTAAGCTCTCGATCTGTCTGCGACCTTTCCTTCCACTGCTATATCAACCACAAATTTATAGATTACTTAATAACCCAGAGTAAACTACAAAAATTAAGATGAAACTTATACCCCATATATTTTAAAAATACTAAAATTTTAGACCGAGTTCACTTAAATATTTAATAAATAATTTTAAGACTGAAGAATGTGGCAAGTAAGCATTCAGCGGTCAGCATTCAGCAATCAGCTATTAATTCACTGCCTTTATAGCAGGAATTAGTATTGAGAAGTTTAAGGAGAATTCAAAGTATTGAAAAAACAACTAACCTTGACCTGAGCAGTGTATATCCATTATTTATGAAACAGCTAAAAGCTGAATGCGAGCTAGCTGAATACTTACTGTGGCAAAGTAGATGAATTTTTGCTATAAAACCTTTATTATATAAACTTGATATTAAATGAATTTAACCGGAGCTTTTCTCCAAACCCTAGTTTAAGAACTTAAAAATATCCTCAATAAACCTGATTTATTTTATGACAAATAAAATTTTAGCCCTTGATTTTGGTGGTACAAAGTTAGCAGCAGCAGTATTAAATGCTGGCGAAAGAAACTGGCAAGACTATCAAAAAACTTTTTCCCCTCCCCATGCTTCTGCTCAAACAGATATTGAAATAATCCAAACTATTTCTCACAACCTCCTCAAAGGTGAAAAACCTGCTGCTATAGGAGTCAGTTTTGGCGGCCCCGTAGATGCAACAACAGGTACAGTTCGTCTATCCCATCATGTAAAAGGTTGGGAAAATATTCCCCTCAAGCAAATCTTAGAAACCGAATTTAACTCACCCGCAATAGTTGATAATGATGCCAACGTAGCAGCATTAGGAGAACATCGTTTTGGCGCTGGTCAAGGATATGACAATTTACTCTATATTACTGTAAGCACAGGTGTTGGTGGGGGTTGGATTCTCAATGGCAAACCATGGCGGGGTGTTCAGAGTATGGCAGGAGAAATAGGTCATGTCACAGTCGATCCAGAAGGTCCAATTTGTCTTTGTGGTAAGCGTGGTTGTGTGGAAAGATTAGCATCAGGTCCCTATATTGCCCAACAGGTAAGGGAACAGTTGCAATATCAACCTCAAGAAGGGCAAATTTTACGCAGTTTGGTAAATAATGATTTAGAAGCAATAACTGCTCAGGAAGTTAGTCAAGCAGCTATGCAAGGAGACAAAATTGCCATTAAGGCGATCAAGTTAGCTGGTTGGGGTCTAGGAGTTGGTATTGGGAATGTAGCTAATTTAGTTAATCCCGAACGATTTATTTTAGGGGGTGGGGTAATGAAAGCAGGTGAATTATTGTGGGAAACCCTACAACGAGTAGCAAGAGAAACTGCTTTACCAGAAGTCAATTTTGAGATTTTACCGGCAGCATTGGGTGATGAAGCACCTTTGTGGGGAGCAGTTGCATTAGCTGAGGATTTGTTGTTGAGTAACCAATAATATCATATTCGGTTGAAAAGTTTAAAGAATTTTTAGAGATGGAGAAAGGAGAGAGAGCAGGGGTTCTATATATAGCAGAGAAAAGGCAACAGACAACAGTGGAACAAATATTGCCTAGTCTAAGATTCATCATCAGCATAAGTCCTAACCGCTCTGGTTATTGCCATACCTACCACCTAATGCAAAACTCCCCGATCGCGTACCTGCTTTAGCAATTCCACTGCCTCTTGATGACCTTCTGAACTTGCCCAGACCAAAGCAGTCCATTTATTATTATCTTTAGCCTTGATATTTGCGCCCCGGTCTAGCAAAATTTGAATGGCGTTAATATGGCCACTACCAGCAGCTGTCATCAAGGGAGTCAAGCCAAAATTAGTAGCAGCATTGACATCAGCACCAGCATCCAATAAAATTTGCAAAATTTTCCGATCGCCACTACCAGCAGCACCCATCAAAGGCACCCAACCATCATTATCATTGTTATTGACATCAGCGCCAGCAGCCAATAATTTTTTAACTATCTCTATATGGCCAGCTTCCACAGCAGCAATTAAAGGAGTGGAACCCTCCGAGTCTTTAGCATCGATATCTGTAACTTTATTCAGCAAAGTTTCGACTTGAGAAATATCTCCGGTTTTAACCGCATCAATTAATTCTGTCATCTTAAATTTTCTCCTATAATTTTGTTTTCTAGAACGACAAGCTAGAAGTCGGGGATTTAAACCCAAGCTTTTAGGGTGCTGAAAGCTTAGGTTCAAAAGTTGATAGTTAGTTAACACATCTACCTACTAGAGCAGGATGGCGGAAATAACTGACCAGTTACAAAATCCTAAAACAATTACAAATCAATACTTTTAACTTTTGACTTTTGACTTCCGCGTAGCGGCACTAGAGCGATCGCTCTGTTAGTCTATTAATTTTCTTGCTTTTTTCCCCGTACTATACCTGAAGCAATAGCACCAGTAACCAAGAGACCAAGAATACTTGTGGGTTCCGGGACAGATTCTGCTGTCAATTCTAGTTCCGCGAAAGAAATAACCGCATCATCCTGATAAAACCAGGGAATTGTATTCGTAACAGGATCTAATGAATTGATAATATCTGCAGAGGTAAACCCAAAGTCTAGCAAATCTATAGAAACTGTACCTGTAGTTCCCACCGCAGGGATACCAGGAATGCTAGATATATTAATAGGTTTTACGCCAGGAACTCCAATAGTATCTGTTGTAACTCCAGAAATCATAGGAGAGAGAGTCAAAGTTAGGAGAGCCGAGTCTAGAGGGCTGGAAACTGGAAAAAACATTAGATTGCTGTCATTTGAGAAATCAAATAACCAGTTTGTTGTTTCATCAATTCCATCACCTGTAGGCAAACTTGGGACAGTTGGATTCTGTAGAATCAGAAAATCTCCATTCTGTAGATCTCCTTCAACAACAGGAGTTGGGTTAGAAGACCCAGTTGCAGTAGCTTTTATAGAAATAGCAAGCGCTTCTTTAGGAACCCAGAAAGTCAGGGTTGTCAAAATAGTGAAAAACGGTAGGGATAAGTGATTTTTTCTCAGCATATCTTCAATCTCCCAAATGAATTCTATGTTGCATCTGGTATGATAATAGCATAGATTTCACAGAATAAAAGCTATTACAGCACTACCTTACTATTATCGAAAGTGCTGTAATATTGAGAATTATAGACGTAAAAATGGTGGCATCATATTTCCAAATCCCAATGCACTAAAAGGAACTATTATCCATAGCTGTATTTCTGCCCTGTTGTCTAGTAAAACCGGATTTAGTATTACCCCCCTATGAAAAAAATTGATATTGTCATCCTCTCAAATGGCCCGGGAGAATTAGCTACCTGGGTGCGACCTGTTGTGCAACAGTTACGACAACAGGCAAATATTGATATGAGAATTTCTGTCATACTTTCACCTTGTCCCCATGCTACCGGAAAAGAAGCAGCGATCGCTCTTTCCTATCCAGAAATAGACCGAGTACAACCCGCAGAATATTTTTGGCGGTTTTTGCTGTGGGGAAAAACGGCGGAAAACTGGCATTGGTATCCCCAGGGAATAGTTTTATTTTTGGGAGGCGACCAATTTTTTACTGTTGCGGTAGGAAAACGCCTTGGTTATCGTACTGTTATTTACGCTGAATGGGATGCTAGATGGTGGCGCTGGATAGATAAATTTGGGGTAATGAAACCAGAAGTTGCTGCTGAAGTACCACCAAAATATGCTGACAAATTTACGGTAGTGGGAGATTTGATGGCGGAGGTCAATTCAGTTATCAGTTATCAGTTATCAGTTATCAGTACCTCCAGCCTCAAAAGGGGAGGCTTTAAACCAAGATTTTCGGTAAGCAGTAATTTAGATTTACCAACAACAGAGGAAAATGTTGTTGAGTATATTGGGTTATTGCCTGGTTCTAAACCTACTAAACTATCTTTAGGTGTACCTTTAACTTTAGCGATCGCTCAACATCTCCACAAAATACGCCCGCAAACTAGATTTATTATTCCAGTTGCTCCTACTCTGGAATTATCTACTTTAGCCAGTTTTGCCGACTCTCGAAAAAATCCGGCAGTTCAAAAAATGGGTGGTGTTGAGGCGAAATTATTAATGCCTCCAGACTGCGAGATGGAAAATCCTAAACTGGTTACATCTACAGGTCTAGAGGTGGAATTAATAACGCGCACTCCTGCTTACGATCTACTTTCCCAATGCCGTCTTTGCTTGACCACAGTTGGTGCTAATACTGCTGAGTTAGGTTCCTTGGCAATACCGATGATTGTATTATTACCCACCCAACAACTAGATATTATGAGAGCTTGGGATGGTTTACCTGGGTTGTTAGCAAATTTACCGGGGGTAGGAGCTGCTTTTGCTGCCGGAATTAATTGGTTAGTGTTGCGCAAGGGACAACTGTTTGCTTGGCCGAATATTTGGGCAAAACAAGAAATTGTGCCGGAGTTAGTAGGGAAACTGACACCAGAAACAGTAGCAGAATTGGTATTAGATTTTTTGAGTCATCCAGAAAAATTAGCAGAAATGCGCGATCGCCTTAGAAGTGTTAGAGGTCAACCGGGAGCAGCACAAAAGTTGGCTGAAATTGTGTTATCGTTGCTGTAGCAAGGAAGAAGGAAGAGGGAAGAAGGAAGAGGGAAGAAATTTTGCCGAAAAATAAGGAAGAAGGAGGAAGGAAATATTGGGCGTTCATAAGTGCGGAATGTAGGTTAATAATTTTGTGGTTTTGTGGAATGAGCATCTTGCCCGTTCCCCCGTTCCCGAATTTAAAAATCAATGCTATTCAAATCCTTTATTCATCCTGGCTCCTGACTCCTAATAAATAGCCTAACTATTTGTAGCAAACAGTTATCAAATTGGTATTACCGAATTATTAATTATTAATTATTAATAATTAAATAATTTTGGTTTAAAGCCTCCCCTTTTAAGGGGAAAAAAAAAGAAATAATATCTCCTTATATTCAATTCTGTAACGGTTTTAACCAGAGGTAATTATCAATTATCCATTATCAATTATCAATTAATGAAATCATGTCCGCATAAGAGCGATCTGGAAAAAACTTATCATGAGTGCTTAAACAATAAATATGTCTATTTTCTCTACTCCCCTACTCCCCTACTCCCCTACTCCCCTACTCCCCTACTATCTTAATAATAAGTGTTCAACCGGACATGATACTACATCTCTGTATCAAAGCTAGAACTATTATCAATAGTGCTTGTATTAGAAGATTATATTGTGTTTTATACAGTAAGTGCGACTACCTTTGCTCCTGTAAGGATAATTATTATTAAAACAGTGAGAACTCGTAAAAAGAGTTTTTTTATTAGTCTGATCTTGATATCCATAGCAATCATATCAAATTGGATAGTAAGCGTTCTGGGAATTTTTAACCAATACATAAATACTCGCCAATTATACCATGATTGCTTGAATTATTTTATTGTTTAAGTATTAAACCGGACATGATACAACTACCAATTACGATCGCGAGTTAGATTTTTGTTTTGGTTGCTGAAATTTATAAATGTCCTGAATAACCTGCACCCAACCATCCGTAAAAGCCTCAATAAGGCGATCGCCTTTTTCTTTGGTCGCCACCTTTGCATCACCCAAAACCCCACTACAACTCAACTCCTTGGTTAACCAAGCAAAAGGAAACTTTCCCTCCATACTTAACATACTGTCTTCAGGCAAATCTTGAGGATATTCCGTTACTGCCTTATCCATTTTTACCGTATCCGGCAATATTGACAACATCATACTGGTTTCCCCATCTCCTGCATGAATTCCCAACTCCATTTCCTTTGGCGTAAACAACTCTTCGCTTGGGTGAGGTACGCGCCAAGCAAAAAGCGGAAATAGCAAAAAATCCTCATATTTCTGGTGCAAGTCTCGCGCCACAATTTCGAGAACTTGTGGTTGTCCGCCATGAGCATTCAAAAACACCAATTTGCGGAACCCAGAGCGATAGATACTTTCAGCCATTTCTGTTAATACTGCCATCAAAGTCTGGGCGGTGAGAGTAATGGTACCAGGAAAATGCCAATGTTCGTTAGATTTACCGTAATATTGAGTTGGTAAGGCATAGGCAGGAATATTAGAGTCGAGTTTAGCTAGTGCTTTACCTGTAATAAAAGTAGCGATCGCTGAATCAACAATTATAGGTAAATGAAAACCATGTTGTTCAATAGAACCCACTGGTTGAATAATTACTACATTTTCCTTATTTGGCATTGTTTCAATATCTTGCCAGGTGAGATAGGGAAAAAATCTTTCTGGTGGGATGAAATTGTGCATCATCATTAATAGTTAAATAAATTATCATTAATAATTTAAGTGAACTTGTTCAAGAAACTTTTGTCAATCTTATCGCGCTACGCGTAAGGCAACAGGCAACAGGCAACACAGGAATACAAAAGGGTTTCAGTTTCTATTCATGTCAAACACCTTAATGTATAGCGATATATAGTTTAGTGCCCAAAACTAAGGGTAGTCCTGCTCGCGTAATGGTAGATGGGGATGAACAACGGCGCTTCATGGGAGCATCTTGCTCCCACTGTTTTTGTCCTTGACCAAAATAATGACAATAGACCACAATTACAATCCACCACCACCAAACCAAGTTCTAAATATTCAAACATTGGTATAGCAATGTGCGCTGGGATATTTACAAATTACAGGAACTGTCCAATAGCTAAAAGTCTTATATTATTGGTTTTTTATTCCCCTTGTTGCCTGTTGCCAGATGAGCTGTTGCCTGCGCACAGCGCTATATATGTTATAAATATGCTATAAATAGTACTTAATTTGAAACTACTCATGGCTTACGAACACGAAAAACAAATAGCAATTGAAGCTGCTCTAGCAGCAGCTAAACTCTGCGAACAGGTTCGTGGAAATATTCCACCTGCAATGGAAAAAGGTGATAAAAGTCCGGTAACTGTTGCTGACTATGGCGCTCAAGCGTTGATTTGCAAAGCCTTGGGTGAGACCTTTCCAGACGATCCAGTGGTAGGAGAAGAAGACGCCACTGAATTACAAACTCCAGAGATGGCAGAAAATTTGACAAAAGTGACAAATTATGTAAAAGAACAGATAGCAGATGCTACTCCAGAACAGATAGTACAATGGATTAACCAAGGTAACGGTAAAGTCGGACCTCGTTATTGGACTTTAGACCCCATTGATGGCACAAAAGGGTTTTTACGTCAAGACCAATATGCAGTAGCGTTGGCATTGGTGGAAGCAGGAGAAGTTAAGGTAGGGGTGTTAGCTTGCCCAGCGATGCCAGTAGAAAATAATCAACCAGGGATGTTGTATGTAGCGGTTCGGGGTGAAGGAGCAGCAATGATGCCAATAGCAGGAGGTGAATTTACTCCTATTCATGTTGTGAAAGCGGGTGATACTACTAATCTCCGGTTTGTGGAAAGTGTGGAAACTTCTCACGGCGACCAAGACCGTCAGAATGCAGTAGCGAAAGCTGCGGGTATTACTGCGCCTTCTGTACGGGTAGACTCTCAAGCAAAGTATGGTATTGTGGCATCTGGGCAAGCTGCTTTATATTTGCGTTTGCCTTCACCGAAGTCTCCTAACTACCGGGAGAATATTTGGGATCATGCTGCCGGAGCGATCGTTGTGGAAGAAGCTGGAGGACGTGTTTCCGATCTTTATGGTAAACCGTTAAATTTTGCTGATGGAGCGAAGATGGTTGATAACCGTGGTGTAGTTGTTAGTAATGGGATAATTCACGATCGAGTTTTAGCTGCTTTGCAAGAATAGATATTTATAGCAGAAGGAAGAAGGAAGAAGGAAGAAGGAAAATCTGGCGTTGTCTGAGTTTTAAGCTTTTGATATGTCGGCCTCCTTTCCTTCGACTGCTGTAACTAAAGCTAGGCAACGAAAAATCAGGGTGGTTATACCGTTTCACAGAAGTCAGAAGTTATATCAAGTCTCATTAATTAGGGCTTGCTGAAAAAGTCTTATGGATGAGGGTAGGAGACAGGAGACAGGAGACAGGAGACAGGAGAAATGGGAATTGTAGAAGAGGTAGTCGGAAAATTGTCCCTTGATTTTTCTACCATAATCATCCCAAAATACTAGCTTTTTGCAGCTCTTGCCACTGAAAAGATGACACTTTTTGAGACAAAAAAATGCTACAACCAATATAAGTCAATGCTTTGGTATTTAATCAGCAAACCCTAATTAGCCATAATAAATTAGCTATCTTTAAGTCATCTTTAGATGACTTCTGCTATGCAGCCCAGAAAGAAATTTCTGGGCGGATGCCATGGCCTGCTATACTTCGGCGTTTCTCATTCCCTGTTCCCTATTCCCTATTCCCTATTCCCTCAAATCTGTCAATTTACTAACCTCTGAACTTCTACTATCTTTTAACAAAGTTTCAATATTTTTTGCCATCCGAGTTTGCTGCTCTAACTGCTTTGTTGAAGAGAATAAATCACCTAATCCATTAATAATTTGTTTAAGACTTTTCCTAAATCTATCATCCCCAGTTAAATCATCTAAATCTGATGTCATTTTCTGCACATTCTGAAATGTTGCTCTAGCTGAATCTAATGTTTGTTGCAACATAATTATATTTGTAGAACTATTTAAGTCAGTAGAAATATCTCGTAGATTAGCAGAAGTTTCTACTGCATTTGCTGATAATATTTCTAAATTACCAATCAATTCTCCTCTTTCTATATCGCTAACTATCGGACTTAAACTTTCCATTAACACTGCTAACTCTTCCGTCGTTTTTTCAATATTATCTAAAGTTGCTATAAGAGTAGAACGATTTGTATTAACAATTGAATTAACCTGCTCTGCTGTTAAACTAACTTTCTTCGCTACTTCCTCTACAGAATTTGCTGAAGCTATCGCTGCCTCGGAAACTTTTGCTGTAGATTCTTCCATGGCTTTAGTCACATTTGCTATTCCATTGGAAATTTCATTTACTTCTCTTTCTACAGTTTTAGTCAGGCTATCCAAATCTCTCTCTACAGTATTAGTCAAACCACCTATTTCCCCTTCCAAAGTATTAGTCAAACCACCTATTTCTCCCTCTAAGGTTTGAGTCAAACCACCCACTTCTGCTCTAAGAATCCCTGTTATTTCATCTACATCTTCTCTTAAATATTGACTTATACCTTGCATTTCTCCTCTAATAGTTTCTGATAAATCAGCCAGTTGTTTTGCTAACTTAGAAGCCTCTTCAGAAGCATTAGCTGTATTTTCAGCAATTATTTTAACATTACTAAATAACTCTGGGTCACTGTATAGATCGATTAAACGTATTCCTGCTCTTAATAATTGCTGTATTTCTACTCCTGCTTGCCCCTGTAAACGATCATTATTACAGATAATTATTTCCGAACAATTAGAGGATAAAGGACCAGCAGAAATTTCTGATTCTGGTATTCTACCTCTAGGAGTAATATCTATCACTGCAGTACCAATAAATGAAGATGTATTTGCTTGAATAAACACATCACGAGGAATAATTAAATCTTCAGGTTTAATTTCTAGACTAATATCTACTCCATTTGGCCCTGGTTTAATTCCTACTACCTGTCCTACATTAATACCTCGATATCTAACTGATGTGCCTAATTCCATACCAGATGCACTTTCAAATTCTACTATGACCTTATAACTACGTTGGCCTAAGTTTACTCCCTTCAACCAAAGCACCAATACACCAAATAAACCTAATCCTAGCAAAGTTAATAAACCAACTGAACCTTCTCTAGCTGTTCGCGATCGCATAGTTTCCCCAAAAATTATCAATAAGCTGTGACGATTTACAGATTTTGGCTATTAACCAATAGTGATATAATCTAATCCATTACTTTTTCAGACATTAATCTTCTACTTGTAGCTTTTGCCTCTTAGTCAAACCTCTATCCAAGACATGAATTGGCCCATCTACACTACCTGTAAAAAATTGTTGTACCAAGGGATTGTCCACCACATCAATTTCATCTACAGTACCAATCCACTGCACCTTACCCTGATAAAGAAATACAATTCTGTCTGCTGTGCGACGAATGGTACTATGTTGATGAGTAACCATTACATAGGTGCTACAACCACCATCTACAGATTGTAAGTGACGTACCAAATCTTCAATTACAGTAGAAGCGATGGGGTCCAAACCTGCAGTTGGTTCATCATACAATAATATTTCTGGGTCATCATGAGGATTTTCTGGATTAGTCATAATTGCCCTAGCAAAACTCACTCGTTTACGCATTCCACCAGATAACTCTGCCGGATAGCGATCGCCAATATTACCCAACCCCACCATTTCCAATTTCTGCTGCACCAACTCCTGAATCTGGGAATGTGGTAACTTACTCTGTTGATACAAAAGAAAACCAACATTTTCTTCTACTGTCAACGAGTCAAACAGAGCAGCATTTTGAAAGACCATACCAGTAGTAATTGGATCTTTCAAATCATCCATCCATCTGACTCGTCGCTGTCCCTGGACATAAACTTCTCCAGCATCAGGAGTCAATAAACCAGCAATAATTCTCAGAACTGTGGATTTACCAGTTCCAGATGGACCAATGATTGCCAATGCTTCCCCGCGATAAATTGTTAAGTCTGTTTGATCTAAAACAACATTAGACCCGAATGATTTACTAACTCCTTTCAGTTCGATTATAGGTTCGTGGTTCATCGTTTATACTTAACAGTCCACAATAAAGTATTGGTCTTAAAAAAGCAGCAAGTATAGCGCTACGCGCAAGGCAACAGGCAACAGGCAATAGGCAACAGAGAAATACAAAAGGGTTTTCCTACGGAATGCTGCGCAAACAGCTTCTATTTATGTCCTAAACTTAATGCGTAGCGCCATAACAGATTTTGTTGGCAGTATAGCAAGGGGGCATAATAAAAGTCTCAAACTTTGAGATTTAGTCAGCTTTTCTCTTCTAAACTTTGCCTTCTGTTATACCATTTTCAAAAAATAATGTTACAAATACTGTAAGTCAAGAAAAAGCAAGAAGGTTTTAGTTATCTAGGTGATTAGTTATCTAGAGCATAGGGAAGAAGAAATAAGTAAGAAAAAATTAACAATTAATGATATATTTTCTCTCTCTAATAAAAATCAGTTTTGACAAAAATAGAGTAATTCTATACCAAGATGCTCTATTATTTGTAGCAAATATTTATCGTGGCTGCTGTTATAGGAAGGAACGAGCTGGTGTTTGACTTATGCTGATAATGAACAGTAAGACAGAGAAATACTTTTTCCACTATTGCCTGTTGCCTGTTCTATATATATACTGATTTGATTAAATCTCCTTAGTTTATCTTCCTTAACAAAATCATTGGGTCGCGTAACCCCGCCTTTTAAGGCGAAATGTTTTTGGAGGGTTGCTCAAATCCCCGTTACAAAAACAACTTCTGTAGGGGCGTTAGCTGACGCATAGCTCCGCTAACGCCCCTACTGACTTCTGACTTCTTTAAGGCATTTCATCTCAACACAATTTAGTTCTGAAGCGCCATAATACTGCCAGAATCTTCTTTATTGTAGATAGTATTTTTGTACAAATTTGTCCTTAATCAAGCTAAGGCTAATATTGCTATGTCAACTAGTTTAGTAAAGAAAACCCTACGCATCTTTCTCAAAAGTAATTTTTTTATTGCAAAATCTGATCAGACTAACTCTCAGGTAATTGGCCAATGGTTTAAGTGGCTAGCTCCAGGATTATTTATCAAGCGGTGGTTACTCTTGAGTGCTGCTGGCGTACTACTGACTAGCTTAGGTCTATCAATATGGACGGGAATGACTCCAATTTTTTACACCCTACGACTACTTAAAGAATTTTTGGGGTGGGTGACGACTATAGTTCCTAGTTATATTTCTGGGCCAATAATTATCTTTGCTGGATTACTTTTTATCTTCTGGGGTCAAAATCGTAGTATTAATTCCATTACTCAGGTGTTAATACCAGAGGGAGAGGAAAAACTGGTGGATCGCTTACTTGCCCATCGACGATTAAATCGAGGTCCAAAGATAGTTGCTATTGGTGGGGGTACAGGTCTTTCTACTTTGTTAAGGGGTATCAAAGATTACAGTGCTAATATTACTGCTGTTGTGACGGTGGCAGATGATGGTGGGTCTTCTGGTAGGTTGCGCCGAGAGATAGGGGTACTACCACCAGGGGATATTCGTAATTGTTTGGCAGCTTTGGCTAATGAGGAAAAGTTATTAACTGAGTTGTTTCAGTATCGGTTTCGTGCTGGTGATGGTTTGGTGGGACATAGTTTTGGCAATCTTTTCCTCACGGCTATGAGTGAGGTAACTGGAGATTTGGAACAGGCGGTAGCTGCTAGCTCTCAAGTTTTGGCTATACAGGGTCAGGTTTTACCTGCGACTCTTACTGATGTTAATTTGTGGGCAGAATTGGCTGATGGACGACGTATTGAGGGCGAGTCTAATATTACGGAAGCTAGGGGAAAAATTGTCAAAATTGGCTGTACTCCTGAACATCCTCTGGCTTTGCCTAAAGTTTTACAGGCAATAGAAGAAGCTGACTATATTATTATTGGCCCTGGTAGTTTATATACTAGCGTGATTCCTAATTTATTAGTGTCTGAAATTGCTGAGGCAATTGCTTCTAGAAATATTCCTAGTATTTATGTTTGTAATATTATGACTCAGCCTGGAGAAACTACTGGATATACTGTGGCTGACCATATTCGTGCTATTGATGTTGCTGCTGGTAAACGATTATTTGATACTGTTTTAGTGCAGGGAAAAAGTCCTTCAGCACAAGCATTAGTTCGTTATGCTCAAGAAGATTCTCATCCTGTTTTTCTTGACCGTGAAGCTGTTAGAAATTTAGGAAGGAAAATTCTTTTGACTAATGTGATGTATGAGGATGAAGAAACTGGTTTTGTTCGTCACGATTCGATGATGTTAGCGCAGGTATTATTAGAGTGGTATGAGCGTATTGAATTTAATAAATAGTTATGAATAAAGAAGTTTTTTTTTCACTACAAAATACTGTCGCAACTCACAATATTGGTAAAAGTTTAGGGAAAATTTTGCCTGCTGGTAGTGTGATTTTATTGGAGGGAAATTTAGGTAGTGGTAAGACGACTTTTGTTCAAGGTCTTGGTGCTGGTTTGGGAATCAAAGAAACAATTGATAGCCCTACTTTTACTTTGATTAATGAGTATTTTTCTGGCAGAATACCTCTTTATCATTTTGATTTATATCGTTTAGAAAGTTCTGAGATTGAAGCTTTAAATTTGGAGATTTATTGGGAGGGTTTGGAAGTACCTTTGGGTATTGTCGCCATTGAATGGGCTGAGAAGTTGGTTTATTATCCTCCTAATTTTTTGCGAGTTTGTTTAAGTTTTTCTAATGTAGGAGATATTTGTGAACAAACGCCCTGCGCACGCCATGCTAAATTGATTTCTATTGGTAAGTTTGATTTGGATTTGGATAAAATTTAGGTTCAAAAACTTACTAAGATAATTCTACATATGATTATATACTAAATTACTGTTTTAGCTGGTAGGTACTTTTATCAGAATTAGATAGTTTAGAGAAAAAATACATTGAGGAAATTAAGCCACTACAAAATGATACTAAAGTTAAGGAATATCTGCCAAAAAAAAGCCCGAAACTTTCTGAGTTGCAGGGACTCTTAAAATTAGCTAATACTCCTTTATAAAGGTTTGGGATTAAGAATATAGTTTGGATGACAGATAGATAGATATTAACGTCTTCAAAAATTAATGAGCTAGTTATGGTTTGCTGAAAAAGTCTTTTTAAGGAGTGGGGGAGCGGGGGAATAGGGGAGTGGGGGAGTAATTTTTTTGCCCTTCAAGTCAACTAAAAGTCAAGCAAAACTTCAAAAAAAGTCGTTATGAAAATTAATTAGGTAGCTACAGAAAATGTTATAGCTTTACCCCGAACATTAGAATTAAATTCACCACGATTAAACACAATTTCTCCCCCAACAATAGTAACAACAGGCCAACCAGTTAAACTCCATCCTTCAAACGGACTCCACCCACATTTTGTCATTAATTCCTCTCTTAAAACAGGGCGATAATTATCCAAATCAACTAATACTAAATCCGCATCAAAACCAGGAGCGATCGCTCCCTTTTTCGGAATGCCATAACCTTTAGCAACGGCAGTAGACATCCAATTAGAAACTTGAGCAACAGAACATTTTCCCTGAATAGCTTGAGTTAACATTAAAGGTAAAGAAGTTTCCACCCCAGGCATTCCTGAAGGAGTATTTGGATAACCTTTTGCTTTTTCTTCCAAAGTATGAGGTGCATGATCTGTGGCAATAAAATCAATTACCCCATCTAACAAAGCTTGCCATAAAATATCATTATCCCAAGCAGATTTTAAAGGAGGATTCATCTGAGCTAAAGTACCAATCTTTTCATAAGCACTTGTATTTAATAATAAATGTTGAGGCGTAACTTCAGCAGTCACCCAACTCGGTTTATCCTGACGCAATAATTCAGCTTCATCTCCAGTCGAAGTATGCAAAATATGTAACCTCCGCTGATATTTTTTCGACAACTTCAAAGCCATCTTAGTTGCCAATAAAGCAGTCTCATTATCCTGAATTTGTGAATGAATAGCAGGGTCAGAAATACCAGCAAACTCTTTTTTCCTTTCATCAATTCGAGCTTGATTTTCTGCATGAACAGCTATTAACCTTTTTCCCCTCGCAAAAATTGGCTCTAACTTTTCCTCCGTATCTACTAATAAAGGTCCGTGCATAGAACCCATAAAAATTTTAATCCCAGGAGTAGGATTAGCAGTTAATAAATCGGGTAAATTTTCTGCCGTTGCCCCAATAAAAAAACCGAAATTAACCAAACATTTTTGAGCTGCCCGTTGTAACTTATCATCCAATGCGGTTTGAGTCGTAGTCAAAGGTTTAGTATTAGGCATTTCCAGAAAAGAAGTAACACCACCTTTCACACAAGCTCGACTAGCAGTAAATAAATCTTCCTTATGTTCCAATCCAGGTTCCCGAAAATGTACCTGGGGGTCGATGACTCCAGGTAATAGGGTTAAGCCTTCAGCATCTATGATTTTTTCTGAAGCTTCATAAAATGAGATTTCTGGAGCGACTTGAATAATTTCTTGGCCTTGAGTTTGCACATCACCAATCAAAAATTCCCCATTGGGTAAAAGGATGCGGGCGCGACGAATCAACAAAGAAGAGATAGTAGACATGATTAAAGATTGGGTTTTGTATTTATATTGTTTTAGGGAGTAAGGGGTAGTTACATACAACGTCCGTACAGAGTAGTAATTATGGAAACAGGAAATAGAGCAGAAAGGCTATAATGTTACTTTGATTCTAATATATTACAGTTTGATAGGATAGCTATAATAATGACTATAAACTCAAAAACCTAAAAATGTAGTCTTATAATTGTGAACTTAGATGATTTACACTCTAGAATCTTTTTAATATTTATGTAAGAGAGTCTAGTCAAAAAAACTTAATTACCAAGTTGTAAAACCCATAAACAAAACCAGTACTTTAAAATTAATTATTCGATGGATATAAATGATGAATCAAGAAGAAAAATCAAAACATAAAGAAAATTCCAATGAAGAAAATCCTTTGATTGAGTCAATCAAAACTATTGGACTTAGCGTGATTTTAGCTATAGGAATTCGTCAATTTGTTGCTGAAGCACGTTATATTCCTTCTGGTTCGATGCTACCAACTTTACAAATTAATGACCGTTTGATTATAGATAAATTGGGTTATCAATTTAAAGAGCCAGAAAGAGGAGATATTGTGGTTTTTAATCCAACAAATGAACTTAAAACTCAGTACAAAGATGCTTTTATTAAACGGATAGTTGGATTGCCTGGAGATCGAGTAGAATTGAAGGATGGAAGAGTATATTTGAATGATCAGGTAGTAGAAGAAACTTATGTTGCTTCAGATTTGAATCCAGCAGAACTTGAGGCAAGAAAAATTAATCATCAACAAACTAGAATAGATGTTTGTCCTCCTGATAAAAGGTTTCTTTCTCAACCTGTGACAGTGCCTCCAAATTCTTATTTAGTTATGGGGGATAATCGTAATCATAGTTATGATGGACGATGTTGGGGTTTTGTTCCTTATGAAAATATTATTGGTCGAGCTATATTTCGCTTTTGGCCCCTCGATAGTCTTGGTACAATAGATGAATTACCATTGTACAAATGAAAGTTATTTTACTTATTAGTGCTGACCATTCAAGCCTTATTGTTGAAATACTGAAGTTGATTTTTTCATCATTTTAAAAAAGGAGAGTTGAGACCTGATTTTTTGGTAAAAATTTTTAGAATTTAAAATTAACATTTAATTGCCGTCGGAGGAGTTAAGTTATTAAATTTCAATAGCTCTAGACCTGACAAACTCCTCATTTTTACAAAATTATTTCATAGTCAGGGTAATGCTATTTTTACTTCTGTAATTATGAATGCTTCAGAAAAAGTCATATCTAGGAAAACTCAAAACTAATTCAGACTCTAGGACTATAGTTATTCAGTCGAAGCAAATTAATAGAGTTATTTCCATCAATACAATAGACATTCTTGGACTGACTCAAATCGACTCTCATCAATATATACAAGCCTTTCTATCCCATATTTTTTTATCAATTCTCCCTAGTAATTTATAGTATTTTATTCTTTCAAGTCTATTTCTTTCTCGATACCTTAATTCTTTTTTTTTGTGTGATTTTCATTTGATGCAGCGCATAACCAATTGAACTAATATTAACTCCAAACTTAAGAGCGCGATCGCACAATCTTAAATCTGGATTTTCTTTCACATCTTGTTCTAATGCCTGCCAATCTAGTTTTCGCCGACGTATTGTGACTTTTGTCGGTTTTAATTCTACTCTTGCTAGCCACCGATATATTGTAGAACGTCCCACTTTATAGATTCTGGCTGCCGATAAAATACTTCCTTCATTTTAAATTAAAAAAACTTGATTTTCCACGATTTCATTATATGGTATCAAAAAATAAAAATAGTATTATTTTTTACAGTAGAATTTTTACATTCAGACATAATCTAAATTTATTTATAAAAGCTATTTACTATATTTTATTGGATATTCCTTGCATAATATTAAACGCAATTAAATATGTTCAATATTATAGAAATCCTCATAGCTATAAATTTCCTTACGTTTTACCAAAAGATGTATAGAGTTCAGGGCTATTTCCAGAAGTGTTGAATGTTAGAAAAAAGCCTTAAAAAAAGCAACTAAAAATGATATAATGTAAGGGTTCAGGTGAGAGCAATGTTGCCACCACTAGGATATGCCAACACTCCCTGATAATTCAGGTATGAGTTCTAGGAATTAGAGAAAGACTTGATGAGCGTTGGCGGAGCCTAGCGGCAGCTATAGTCATTCCGAATAAGACTGGGACACTAAGAGGCACAATAATCTCGAATGATATCATCAATGGATTTATCTTTTCCTTCGTACATTCTTTTCTTCTTTAATGCACCAAAGTCGTGTTCTATATCATTTAAACCTGGAGAGTATTTAGGGAGAAATATAACTTCATGTCCTTGGCCATTGACTAATTCCTTAATCAGCGTTTTTCTGTGAATTGGTGCATTGTCCATTATTAGGACTGATTTTCGCTCAAGTGATGGTAATAAATATTGTTCTAAGTATTATGTAGTTTTTAGAACTCATATCTTAGATAACTCCCGTGGAATATCACTCTACATTTAGTATGGGTACTTCAGAAAAAGTCAAATCCTTTAAAACTAAACTTCGAGAACACGACCTTGAATTTGTTTTCCCAACCAAGGCGTATTAATAGAACGAGATTTCAAAGTTTGCTTTTCTACTACCCAAGTTTCTTGAGGCCCAAATAGGGTAACTTCTGCTGACTTTTGAGGTCTTACCTCTCCAGGACTTAATCCTAAACATTTGCTAGGAGCCGTACTTAATACCCTCCATAAATCTAAAGCCGACAACTTTCCTGTTTGGACAAAATTCTGCCATAATAAAGGTAATGCTATTTCTAATCCTATAGTTCCTGGGGGTGCTTCATAAAAAGTAACCGTTTTCTCCTCATAACAAAAAGGAGCATGCTCAATAGCAATAGCATCCAAAACCCCATCCTTAATACCTTGAACCAAAGCCAAGCGATCGCTAGAATTTCCTAAAGGAGGTTCCAAACGTAAATTAGTGTCATAAGGAAAAAACTTCGTCTCAAAAGGAGACTTACCCTCCATTGCCTGAGTATCCAACAACAAGTGCATCCAAGTTGTACTAGCAGTAATAGGCAAACCCCTATTTTTAGCTACTCTAATTAATTCCACACTCCGAGCAGTGGAAACCCGCATAATATGGACAGGAGTACCAATAGCATCTACTAATTCCAACACAGCAGCTAAAGCAGAAGTTTCAGCCATAGTGGGAACTCCAGGCAAACCCAAGCGAATAGAATCATACCCCTCTCGCATTACCCCTTTACCCGCCAACCTAGAATTATTGCAACATAAAGCTAGAGGTTTATTCAGAGGTTTGAGATATTCCAAGATTCGTCGTAACAAACCAAGATTTTGTAGAGGTAAACCATCGGCAAACCCCACAACTCCTGTTGTTGCCAACTCTCCCAACTCGGTCATTTGCTCCCCTTGTAAACCTTGGGTAATAGCACCCCAATAATAAATGATGGGAGTAGAAGCATAATTTTTGGCTAAATTTTGCAACCTAGCCAAACCAGCAGGATTATCTACAGGTGGAAAAGTATCAGGCAAAATAGCTAATCTAGTAAAACCCCCTGCTGTAGCAGCTTGAATTAAAGACTCAATAGTTTCTCGTTCCTCAAACCCTGGTTCGCCACTATGAGAATATAAGTCTACTAAACCAGGGCCTAAAATTAGTCCATGGGAATTTTGAATTTCTGTTTTAGTGGGAAATTCAGAAATTTGTGTCTCAACTGCTGCGATTTTACTATCGATGATTAATACATCAGCAATTCTGTCTGTATTGGAAACTGGGTCTAATATTCGGATTTGTTGAAATAATTTGCTGTTCATCTGAGGAAGGTGGTAGGTGCTGTACCAAGGGTGAAAAAAGAATGTTTTTGAATGATAAGAGTGATTAAAAGAATCTACAAGAGGTTTTCCTTTGACTAAATAGTATGGCGCTATAGTTTTGGCTCTACATCTGACAAATATAGTCTGAGAAAGTCCGACACTGGAAGGCGATCGCCTTCCAGTGTCGGGCAAATATTCAATTATTCTCATCCATCCTCTATCAGTGGGGAAATTTACTGAGGATATACAAAGCTTGACTTTGCCTTCTCCAGATAGAGAGAAATAATATGGCGCTATAGTTTTGGCTCCACATCTGAGGAAGTCCGATGAAAAAAAATTATTACCCTCCAGTGCCAGACAAATATTAAATTATTTTCATCTATCCTCCATAGGGTGAAAATTTACCGAGGATAAATAAAGTTTTCTTTTACCTTCTCCAGATAGAGAGAAATAATATGGCGCTATAGTTTTGGCTCCACATCTGAGAAATTACTCTGAGGAAGTCCGATGAAAAAAGGCGATAGTCTTCCAGTGCCAGGTAAATATTAAATTATTTTCATCTATCCTCCATAGGGTGAAAATTTACCGAGGATAAATAAAGTTTTCTTTTACCTTCTCCAGATAGAGAGAAATAATATGGCGCTATAGTTTTTGGCGGTGGTGAATTTTCATTGGTCGTGCATTGTCATTATTTTTTACGAGGCACGGCAGTGGGAGTATCTTGCTCCCGTACCAGATATTACTTTTTCCTGTATACCATTACGCGAGCAAGACTACCTAGTTTTGGTTCCACATCTGAGAAATATAGTTTGAGAAAGTCCAATCAAAAAAGGCGATCGCCTTTCAGTGCCGGACAAATATTGAATTATCCCCATCAATTCTTCATAGCGTGAAAATTTGCCTTCTGATAGACAAAGCTTTTTTTGTCTTCTTCAGATATAGCAATGTGCTCTGGCATATTTACACATTATTTTTTGTAAACCTTTTCCCTTACTGCACTTTGAGCTACTAAGTTGTTAATACCTGAGCGCTCATTGCTATAGAGAGAAATAATATGGCGCTATAGTATTTACCCCAAATCTCAAAAATACAGTCTGAGGATAAGTCCGATGAAAAAATATGATTACCTTCTGCCTTCTGCCTTCTGCCTTCTGCCTTCCCTTACAACGCCCCGGCCGCAGTCTTGTCCAAAATACCGCCAGATAAATGAGAAGTAATATTCATGGCCTCCAAGACTGGTCGTCCATCTGGCCCTTGAGGATAATCAATTACGCTAACTGCCCCATTTCCCTGCTTAAAATTCCAGAAATGTTTAGGTTCCAGACCAAATAATTGACAAAGAATTGCCTTATTTATCGCATCATGGGCAACGACAATACCAACACCAGAAACTGACCGAATAATTTTTTGCCAAGCAATCATTGCTCGTTCCCAAACCTGCTGTAAATTTTCACCTTCTGGCATTTGTACCGTTTCTGGAAATTCTTTCCACTGCTTCAACAGACCAGGAAAACCAGATTCAATTTCCGATTCAAATTTTCCCTCCCAGAGACCGTGACTAATTTCCCATAAACCATCATCTAACTGTAACTCCACATCTGGATGGTGCTGCAAAATAATCTCTGCCGTTTCCTTGGGACGTGACATAGAACTACTCACAGCAAAATCTAGATGTACATCTTTGAGAAACTCGGCAGCTTGGCCACCTTGAAGGCGACCATTATCATTAAGTGGTACATCAATTTGTCCCTGAAATTTACCATCTCGGTTCCAGTTTGTCTCACCGTGGCGCACCAATAACAATCGAGGACCTTGATGTTTCTCTCTAGGTTTAGGGAATTTCTCACCAATGTGAGTAGTAAGATTCATTGATTCTAACTGAACAGAACCTCCGGATTTATCTTCTCCAGAAAAAGAAGGGAAAGGAGGAGTAAAGTTGAGAATGCTAATACCACAATTAGACTGTTGTATGGATTGATAAAAAGATGGTTGTATTTCTAAAGCTGTAGCGATAAGACAGCGATTAATTCCATTGTGAGCCACAACCAAAATAGTTTTATCGTTATTTTGACTTAAAGTTTCTTGCCAAAATTGTTTAGCTTGGTCAAACAAAGATAGAACAGGAAAATGCTTGATTTGCCCCTCTGGTGTTGAGACTTCCATATAAAATTCATGGGGAAGTTGACTCCAGATACGATAATCTTCTCCAAATTTATCCTTGACTTCTTGGCGCAACATTCCTTCCCATAATGGTAAATCTACTTCCCTTAAGTTTTCTTTGCTTTGTAATGGGGGGGGAGAATTTAAACAGGAATGGATAATTTCTGCTGTTTGTTTGGCCCTTTTGAGAGGACTAGCGTAAATAGCATCAAACTTTAGACCTTTGAGAGCTTCACCTACCTGACGGGCAGCATTTATGCCTATGTCTGTGAGAATTGAGACATCAAGACGGCCTTGAATTCGACGTTCAACATTGTAGGTGCTTTGGCCATGGCGCACAAGGATAACACGGGTACTCATGGATAGTTTAGATTATAAATTTGCTGGAAACTTTGCAACAGAGTGATTTTATCTTGTTTTTGGTACTTATAGCAGGGAACAGGCAACAGGCAACAGGGAAGAAAATTTCTGAAAAAAGGCACAAAATATGATCTATATGTGTAATTTCCACTCCTATGTCTAATGGTCTAGAATTCTATTTCAGTTGTGGGTAAAATATCTTGGAATTTAGATAACAGCTTGAAAAGGCAACAGTTCATCTGAGGTTAAAATTTCCAACTTTTTATCTATCCATGGATTTTTTACCGAGAAATTCAAGAAGAAATAAATCCAAAAAATCCAGTTCGTTAATCCTATAATTTTAATAATTTTAAGGAGAGGTAATTATTAATTATTAATTGTTGAAGACCTAGATAAAAATTCTATATATCATTTAGTACAGCATAATTAATAAATTAGAAGTTATTTTTCAGAAGTATAGTATTTTTTCTGTCTGGTTTAAAGACTTAATTTGTGTATAGCAATAAACCGGTAGGTTAAGTAGACTGATGATGATCCGAATCAGAGGAAATGTTTTTCCCACTGTTGCCTGTTCCCTGCTATACTTCACAAACTTGAAGTCTGCTATATAGCGTTTTCAAATGAGATGTCAAACAAGAGTTGGTTATTTATTAACAGTAAAAGGTCCGGGAAACCTTCTTACCTGTTGCCTGTTGCCTGTTGCCTAAAAGCGACCAGGTTTTTTACGCAACTCAAATGAAATTACTATATCTAGACTGAAGCAAAAATCTGCAATTTTAGAGAGATATTATTAGGAGATATTAATGACGATTAAAAGATTAATTTTAAGTATTCTGACTATTGTAGCCATTTCTTTTATTGGTTTTTCTTTATTTAGTAGTGTAACTCAGCCACAAATTCAAAGTCGTCTGGAGTTATATCAGACTAATTTATTGTTGCACGCTGCGGAATGGCAACCTGAAGATTTAGATAGTAAGAATTTTACTTTAGCTAGTGAAGCTTTGATTGGTAATGATTCTTATCAAGCTGGATTAATACAATACAAAAATGCTCGTCAGTCTGCTCAACAGCAACTGGAAAAACAAACTTTAGAAGTGGAAAATTTAGGAGAAGTAAAACAGTTAGACAAGAATATAAATCAGTTAAAAAGTCTGATTAATGAGTTTGATATTAATATCGGAATTTTACAGGCACAAAAAAATAAAATAGATGATGCTAGGCAAAGTTGGCAAAATTTAACTAAGTCAGAAATAGAAAATCTGTCTTTAGGAGAAACGGCAAAAGTTTTAAGTGAAATTTGGAATAAACCAGCGAGAATTTTACCTGATGCAGAATCTTTAATCCAGAAAAATTTAGATGGATGGTTTCGTTATCGTGCCTTAAAAAAATTATATAAATTACAGGAAAGACAAGAGGTTTTAGCTCAACTAGAAACCCAGGAACAAGAAATAGCTCAACAGGCCGTATTAAAGTTAGCAATTGTGGCTGGTTTGCCGGGAATGGGATTAGTATTCGGAGTAGGGTTACTAATATTTTTAGGAGTGCAATGGTTAATCTCTGGTAAAGAATCTTTATTATTAAAAAATGCCAATTTACCTTGGGAAGTTACTTGGGATGGTGAAACAATTTTACAAGTATTTGTAGTCGGATTTTTCTTAGTCGGACAAATTCTGATTCCTTTAGGATTAGAGATTTTTAAAGGTTTCACAAATTGGCAACCTGCAATGATGGGAGTGCGGGTACAAGCTGGATATATTTTAGGGAGTTATATTCTGTTTTCTCTAGGTGGTTTATTGGTACTTTATTTATCATTAAAGTCATTTTTTCCACTGCCGGAAGGTTGGTTTAAATTTAATTTACGCGGTGGCTGGTTTTTGTGGGGTTTGGGTGGATATTTTGTTGCTTTGCCAATGGTAATTTTAATCTCTTTAATTAATCAACAATTATGGCAAGGTCAAGGTGGAAGTAATCCAATTTTACCTATTGCTTTGAAAGGGCAAGATGGATTAGCTTTAGCTATGTTTTATGTCACAGCTTCTATTGCTGCACCAGTTTTTGAAGAGATTATGTTTCGAGGATTTTTGTTGCCTTCTTTGACAAAATATATGCCAGTTTGGGGAGCTATTGTAGCAAGTGGATTTTTATTCGCCATAGCTCATTTGAATATTTCAGAAGTTTTACCTTTAGCTGTTTTAGGAATAATTTTAGGAGTAGTTTATACTAGGTCTCGTAATCTTTTATCTTCTATGTTGTTACATAGTTTATGGAATACTGGAACTTTGTTAAGTTTGTATATTCTGGGAAGTGGAGCGAGTTAATTTTTAGTGTTAGTTTCAGAGACATAAAATAGGGAGTAGGGGAGTAGGGGAGTAGGGGAGTGGGGGAGTGGGGAAAAAATATTTACCCTGTGAAAAGTCTACTTATTGTGCCTCATAAAAACGGGAAGCAATTTCATTAATTGATAATTGATCATGGATAATTGATAATTACCTCTGGTTAAAACCTTTACGGAATTGAATGTAAGGAAATATTATTTCTTTTTTTCCCCTTGAAAGGGGAGGCAGAGTAAGCTGAATTATTTAATTAATAATTATTAATTATTAATTTTTCGGTAAATAATCGAAGAAGTATAAAATGGTGAATCTTTTTTTAAATTATTCGAGTTTACTTGGGTTATTAGATATCTTACTAGCCCTATTAATTTTCAACGAATCCCTAAAAAAATTATTATCTCAAGAAGCTTTTGATATTGTTCAATGGATTTTTGTCCCGATCGCCATACTATGGTGTGGAGGAATTTTGATTTTTCAGGGGTGGAGACTCGATCCAATATTATTTTTTGTGATGTTTTTGTTACATATTATATTAGTATTTTTGGTAATTAAAACTTCCCTATACAATATTGTTTCTCATCAAAAAGCTTTTAATATTATTCAATGGATTTTTGTTCAAATTTTTCTTCCGATCGCCATACTATTGTGTGGAGGAATTTTGCTTTATCAGGGCTGGAGACTCGATTCAATATTATCTTTTGCTATATTTTTGTTAATTAGTGTATCTATATTTTTGGGTATTAAAGATATCTTTAAATAAGTTGCTTCCATACACCTTTCACTAATAACTTTAAATAACTATCATACTGGATTTATTAATAAATCTCATAAATACAGTTTTTTCATTACTATTACTACTTGAATAGTTATTATTGGTCATATCATCTCCGTTGGGGGAAGTTTGTGTAAACCCAAGCATAAATATATGTAGGAAATTTAAATTTTTTTCTTGACTCTTAAACCCTTCCTGCCTCTTCCCTCTTCCCTCTTCCTTCTTCCTTAATATATGTAGGAAATTTAAATTTTTTTCTTGACTCTTAAACCCTTCCTGCCTCTTCCCTCTTCCCTCTTCCTTCTTCCTTAATATATGTAGGAAATTTAAATTTTTTTCTTGACTCTTAAACCCTTCCTGCCTCTTCCCTCTTCCCTCTTCCTTCTTCCTTAATATATATAGGAAATTTAAATTTTTTTCTTGACTCTTAAACCTTCTTACCTCTTTCTTCTTTCTTCTTCCTTCTTCCTTCTTCCTTCTAAAAATTATGGAACTGTGGATAACTAATTTTCAAGGCGAACTAGCAGCATTAACCGGTGCATTTTTATGGGCAGCATCCTCCGCTGCTTATAGCTTACTTGGGCAAAAAATATCTCCCCTAAAATTAAATTTATTCAAAGGTTTAATAGCGATCGCTCTGATTTTTCTAACTTTAATTATTAGTGACAAACTTCAGACAGAAATCAACTCAACTACTATTAATTTATTTCTGATTAGTGGCATTCTTGGTATTGGTTTAGGAGATACTGCCTTTTTTTCTGCCCTCAAAAATATGGGTGCAAGAAGAACTCTTCTCATGGAAACTTTATCTCCTCCCATGACAGCTTTATTAGCTTTAATTTTCTTAGGAGAACAATTAACTTTTGGTGCTTGGTGTGGAATTTTAATTACAGTTGGAGGCGTAGCTTGGGTAATCTCAGAAAGAACTCCCGGTGCAGCAATTAGTAATGTTAATATCAAACAAGGAATACTCTGGGCAATATTAGCAGCAATAGCTAATTCTAGTGGTGCAGTTATCTCCCGTTTTGCTTTGCTTTCCTCAGATATTAATCCTTTATTAAGCACATTATTTCGTTTAATTGGAGGAACAACTATTGTTGTTTTATTGTTATTTTTTCAGAAAATAAAACAAGATAAATCAGAGAAATTTAACTGGTCAATGAAACTTGTAGGAGCAATTTTTATTACAGCTTTTAGCAGCACTTATTTAGGTATTTGGCTACAGCAAACTTCCCTAAAATTTTCTCCCGCAGGTATTGCTCAAACCCTCTTAGCTACCAGCCCAATATTTATAATTCCCATTGCTGCTCAAATGGGAGAAAAAATAAGCATTAGGTCAATTTTAGGAGTATTAGTTGCAGTAGTAGGAATTAGTTTACTATTCACTTTTCAGTAATTAGGGTTTGCTGAAAAAGTTTTTTAGAGGGGGGGGAGGAGTCAGGAGGGAAAAAAGAAGGAATAAGCAAGAAAAAAGAGGACACGGTATAATACCAAATTGATAAATTTTTACTACAAATAGATAGATTATATTAAAACAGTAAATAACTGATGGAAAAGTTTGCAGATATTAAAAGCTTACTAAAAGAGTATTATGATTTGGAATTTCCAGTTTCAATCTTTCAATTAGCTGATTTTTTACAAAACTATCCTGAAGAAGGAATGTGGGATTTAAGTACAATTCGTGTACGTCCTTCTGGAATATTGAGCTTGATATTAAACCCAAAATTACTAACTGAAAATTTTAAGGAATCAGCACTTCTTCATTATCGTTATTATCGAGATTTACCAGAATTTTTTACCTGCTTACATGGAGATTGTGATGGTTTGCACTGGGGACTTCTACTTGATAACCCTTCTGTTGGTTTTCGAGGTGCTGCCTCATACTATAACAATGATGGTGATGAAATAACGGTCTACAGCAGCATTTTCTCAGCACTTATTGATCGGTGCGAGAAGAGCTTGAATATTGTGATGAATGTCTTGCAGATTTTTCAGAGGATGAGGATGAAGATTATCATGTGACTAAAAGTAGAATTAATAGATTTTTAGAACGCATTCAAGATTATATAGACAAGCATTCAATAGAGATTGTCGAAAATCGAGTAGAGAGCGTTTCATCAGATACTGGTTTGGGACTTTGTGTACCTGAAAAGTTCCGCAGAAATGAATCATCAAAGGTTTATCGTAAACTTAGCAATGAAAGATACAAAGCACTTCTTGATGAATGTAAAGATGATAACGTAGTACCTGCCTTAAAGGCAGGTCGATCTTTATGGTACTGGGGTGGTGAAAAATATTCTGAGAGAGCCTACAATTTACTTAAAAAAGCTTACACTGTACTCCAGCGTGAAAAATTGTTACACATTCTTGAGATTCACTATAATAAAAGGGATATTAGATGGGTTGATATGACTGGCTATCCTAAGTAGGGTTTGCTGATTAAATATCAAAGTCTTGATAGATAAAGGTAGACCTCAATCAGAGATTCTTAAAAATAGCTGCTCCAGTTCATTTGAGATAGTTATCTCTATCTTTTTTCCCTTTTTTTCAATATTTACCCCAACTTCGGTCTTCCCTCTTCCTTCTTTCGTACGGACATTGCATGCAACGTTCCTACCATTTGTAACAAATATTTATCACGCTTGGTATTAGATATATTGGGGTCAAAAAAACCACCAAACAAGAGATAAATCTCATTTGGTGGCTGTACAATAAGGAGTAACTATGGAAAGGAAACTTTTAGTTTAATCTCTTAGCATCGATAGTTAGAGGTAGTTTTTCTGGTTGGTCTTTAGGAATAGATAATTCCCAACCATTTGTTAAAGTTAAAACTTTAATATCTCCATCAATTTTTTGTGAAACAACTTCTTCTTCCAAATCTTTTTTAGCAACATAAACTTCTAAATTTCCTGCTGCATTATTTCGTAAGATTACTTTCATTAATTTTCCTCTACAACTTCTATTTCATTTTTACGACAGCCTATAATCATTCCTTTTTTAATGAAATGTACGGAATAAATATAAAATTTTTGTAAGAAGGTACCTATGCCACAAATATAACCTACTTCTCCCCCTTCTAAAAGAATATCACCTCGATTTTTTCCAGGGAAAGTACCATCATTACGAATTATTTTGCGAACTCTTACCTTTTGTTCCAATTCAAATACTGGTGGTCCATCTAATTCGATCGCCTCATCTAATTTCATGTAGTTGCCTCCCTAATACTGAGCTAAATCTTAGCGTTATTTTTGGTGGAATGAATAGTGATAATTTCTTTAGAGATTATGACATATTAATTATTTAAGAAAAAGTAGCTATTGCTTCTTTCTTTAGGATAGTAAAAATTACATTTAAGCAAAATCTAAAAGTATTTATCACTATTAAACATGGGTTTGTCAACGAGAAAGCTTTTATTTAGATAAACTTTATAATTCATCTTTTAACTAATTGGTCGATCATAGCAGAAAGTATTGCTATCGTAAGACTCATGCCAATCAAAAATTTGTTGCAGTTGTTGGAGAGAAATCATACCAAACTTCCAGAGAATCATTGGTAGAGGTCCACAAGAAGCTTCACTGTGTTTCCGTGCTACAGAAATAGCTGCGGCAGAAATAGCTAATTCTTCCTGCAAAAAATTAATAAATAGAGTTGTTTTGCGATCGCCTTCCATAGTTATTATCCTTAAAATATTAAACTACAGGTAATAGATAAGGAAGGTAACTCCATATCTATTACCAATGAGAATTGTTCATTAAATCAATGGTTGTATTTAGGAAAAACTTCCATCTGCCAGCATCTTTCTAACCAGTCCACTAACTCTTTGCGAGGGGCAACAAATTGCTTAACAATGCTGTGGACAAGAAGAGCATCAGTGAAATTATTGATTTCGACTAATAACTCACCGCTAGCGGAACACCAGCTATTAATCATTAGTTCTTGTAAGCGCTGATGAATGAACCAACGATCGATTTGAGAAACATTCACAACTGTAATCAAGTCTTGAGGGTTAGGATTATGATTGCTATACATCGTTGTCATTCCTTAGTGTTGCTGATAAAAGTTTGCAATTGTTTGTTCTAGTTGCTCAATTCTGTCAAGTAAAGCGCGAGTTACAGTAGCTTGTGTATCTGGTAACCGTCCATGTTCAAGAGGTCCAACTCGTTCGCCAGATTTAGAAACAATTCGACCAGGTATACCGACAACTGTGCATTCAGAAGGAACATTATTCAATACAATTGAACCAGCACCTATGCGAACATTATCTCCGATATTTATATTACCTAGTACCTTAGCACCAGCACCAATTACAACATTCTTGCCAATAGTGGGATGACGTTTGCCTATTTCTTTTCCTGTACCACCAAGAGTGACACCTTGATAAATTAAAGAATAGTCTCCAATGATTGCAGTTTCACCAATCACCACTCCCATGCCATGATCGATAAATACTCCTCGTCCAATTGTTGCTCCAGGGTGAATTTCAATTCCGGTTAAAAACCGCCCAAGATGGGAAATTAAACGTGGAATTAGAGAAATGTTCTGAAGTTCTAACCAATGAGCAAGGCGATGTAGTACTAAAGCGTGCAAACCAGGATAGCAACATAAGACTTCAACCCAGTTGCGTGCTGCGGGGTCTCGCTCAAAGATCATTTGAAAATCTGTTAAGACTGTCTCTAGCTCTGGAAAGGTAAAATATTTATACCAAAATCTATGACGACGAGAAGAAGAAAGGTCTCTACCTGATTCTGGTTGTCGATTTTGTTGAGCAGTGTCAGTATTAGCTTTGAGTTTGAATGGAAACCTAAAGTTACCTTGGCTTTTTTTGAAATTAGAAGTGTTAGTTGTGTTAGGTAATGTACAAGTATTGCCAGTTAGTAAGGTGGTCATTTCAGTTATCAGTTATCAGTTATCAGTTATCAGTTATCAGTACTTCCTGTAATAGGGAGCGTTGAAATTCAGTTATCAGTTATCAGTTATCAGCACTTCCTGTAACAGGGAGCGTTGAAATACTGAAGTTTATCTTTCTCTTGGTCGATTGGATATAGCGCAGGTTTCCTCACCATCCCACCCTACTGGACTGTTTCACCTAAAATGGTGCATTAGTGAGTAGGGGAGATAAAGACACCTAGAAATAAAAATCTATTGCACCATTTAAGGTGTGTCAGTCTACTACGGGAAGCTCCACACTGAAATTTTCTTGAATTTCAGCAGAAAATTTCTTCACATAAAATGGCCTAAACCGTTGCCTGTTCCCCCCATCTTTGCGTCTCCGCGTCCCCGCGTCCCCGCGTCCCCGTGTCCTACCCCCACCAACCAATTTTTTCAGCAAACCCTAAATAAGGGGTTCCGTGTTTGACAAGGACGTTTGCTTTTCAATTTTTATATCAAGTGCCTTGTAAACTACTAACCAATATTTAACGGTCAATCTTTATTAGATATATTAAGCTTGTACTCAAAAGACTGAAAATGACTGTAGATAGATGTTTGAAATATATTTTGGGGTATAGGTGCTAGTATTTTTTGTAGCGTGTACGAGTATTTACTGAACAATGTACTAGCATTTTTGTACTCAAGGTTAATGCTTGTGTATCAGCAGGTTTGAAGTTTTTAAGTGGGGTTTATGCTGAAATTGAAACTTGTACTCAAATTATAGTTTAACTCATAATTATGGGGAAAAGATTAAAAAAAATATTAAAAATTATCTACTTAATTCTGAAAAAACTGCTAAATTTATTACAAAAGCTAACAAGTTGCATTTTTATTTTTTAGCTACAGAAAATTGAAAATTTTTCTCAGGACGAAGCATTGAAAATTACTTACATTAATCCTGAAAAACTGCTAAATTTTTTACAAAAACTAAAAAGTTGTATTAAAATTGCACTTGGTCTTTGGCCAAATAAAAATGTTAAGGAAATTGGTCATATTTCTCAGGATTTTGTTAATGTAGATTACTCTAAAGTGCAGTTGTATTAAATCTGGATGATTAGTAACGAAAAGCTTGATTCCTGACAACTTTACTCCTTTTTTTCTGCATTCTCTCTGTCAGTATTGAAAATAATTGTCAAACTTTAAAGAAAAATTAAGATAAATCTAAACTACTTGCCAAAAACTGATACATTGTATACAGTAAGAAAAGATTGAGTTGAATAAGGGGTGTATGAGTACAGGAGTATAGAGGCAAAAATCAGGGTAAAAAAAGTAGTTGAATTCCTGATATATATAGATTTGATGATGAGTACATAGAACTCCATACCATTACCCCATAAATACTTGTACCCCACTTAAAAAATACAAGTACCTATACCCCAATAAAAAAATTAGATATCTCAATTTGATTTGAATTATTAGATGATACAAGTTTGAGTACAAAACTAATCATAATAATCAATATTAATCCGGGTTGTTGACAATAGCAATTTAAAGGCCACTGATATAAAAACTATAACGCCGGACACCTAAACTGCATACGGAAAATAATCGTTTCAGGAAAAGTGTATCGACGCGAGTAATCCGTCACTCACGGCGACAGCTAGCCCAACAATAGTGGAAACTTAGATGTTACAGCCAACAGAACTATATTCCCAACCAACAGTAGACAGCTTCGCAAACACCACGAAGAGCACGGAAAAGAAATCCGGAGGCTGCGTGTCAAAGGGTTGCGGAAGTACTACCAAACAGGAACTCCCCGCCAGTATTCAAGAGCGTATTGCTAACCATCCTTGTTACAGTCAAGAAGCACATCACCATTATGCGAGGATGCACGCTCCAGTTGCACCAGCTTGCAACATTCAATGTAATTTCTGTAACCGTAAATACGACTGCGCCAACGAAAGTCGTCCCGGTGTAGTTAGTGAACTACTAACTCCTGAAGAAGCAGCTCATAAAGCTCTAGTAATTGCAGGTAAAATTCCCCAAATGACTGTTATGGGAATTGCTGGCCCAGGAGACCCATTAGCGAACCCAGAGAAAACATTCCGCACTTTTGAGCTTGTAGCTGAGAAAGCACCAGATATCAAGCTTTGCTTGTCAACCAATGGTCTAGCTTTACCCGATCATATAGATCGACTCAAAGCACTCAATATTGACCACGTTACTATAACGATTAATATGGTTGACCCTGAAATCGGGGTAAAGATTTATCCTTGGGTTCATTATCGACGGAAACGCTATAGAGGAATTGAAGGGGTAAAAATTCTGCATCAAAGGCAAATGGAATCCTTAGACTTACTCAGAGAAGCTGATATTCTCTGCAAAGTTAATTCAGTAATGATTCCTGGCATCAATGATGAACATTTAGAAGAAGTAAATAAAGTTGTTCGTTCTAAGGGTGCATTCATTCACAATATTATGCCTCTGATTTCTTCACCAGAACACGGCACTTACTTTGGCTTAAATGGTCAGCGTGGCCCTACCACTGAAGAATTGAAAACATTGCAAGACAAATGTGATGTAGGTGGCATGAAAATGATGCGTCACTGTCGTCAATGTCGTGCAGATGCAGTTGGTCTGTTAGGTGAAGACCGGAGTAAGGAATTCACAAAAAAAGCAATCATGGAGATGACTCCAGAATATGACTTGGAAAAGCGTAAAGAATTCCATGCTGGCATTGAAGGTTTCCGCAACAAACTAGCAACAGCTAAGGCCCAGACTCAGGTAAAAGAAGCAGTTGCTCAAGCTGGTCCTCCTATACTTTTAGCAGTAGCAAGTAAGGGTAATGGATTAGTTAATCAACACTTCGGTCATGCTAAAGAGTTTATGATTTATGAAGTTGATGGTGTGAAAGCTAGATTTATTGCTCACCGCAAAGTTGACCACTATTGTTTAGGTGGTTATGGTGAAGAAGGCAGTTTGGAGAATATTATCAAAGCAATTTCTGATTGTAAAGCTGTGCTGGTTTCTAAAATTGGTGAGAGTCCTAAAGAAAAGGTACTCAATGCAGGAATAGACGTAGTAGAGAGCTACGATGTAATTGAAACAGTTGCTTTAGATTTTTACAAGCAGTTCATCAAACTAATACAACCTGCATAGGTAAACGGAAGTCAGAAGTTAGAAGTTAGAAGTTTCAGGCAATTATTTGATATTAGCTTAAAACTCAAGCAATGGAAGATGTTTCTTTCTTCCTTCTTCTCTTCTACAGACGGGAACAGATCAAAAGCTTAAAACTCAAGCAATGGAAGATGTTTCTTTCTTCCTTTTTCCTTCTTCTCTTCTGCAGACGGGAACAGATCAAAAGCTTAAAACTCAAGCAATGGAAGATGTTTCTTTCTTCTTTCTTCTTCCTTCTTCCTTAGTCAAAAGTCACAAGCTTTCAAAATCTCTACAACCATCACCTCAAGTATTTAGTCAGCTATGCAACAAACCATTTATCTCGATAATAATGCTACCACCAAAGTAGATGATGCAGTGCTAGCGGAGATGCTGCCTTACCTGAGTCAGTTTTATGGTAACCCCTCTAGTATGCACACTTTTGGCGGACAAGTTGGTAAAGCTGTGAGAAAAGCGCGATCGCAAGTTGCAGCTTTATTAGGTGCCCAGGATACAGAAATTGTCTTTACCAGTTGTGGTACTGAGGGTGATAATGCTGCAATTCGAGCTGCTCTCACCGCCCAACCAAATAAACGGCATATTATTACTACTCAGGTAGAACACCCAGCAGTTTTAAATCTGTGCAAGCATTTGGAAAAGCAGGGTTATACGGTTACTTATCTGTCAGTAGATAGCCAAGGAATGATAGATTTACTTGAGCTGGAAGCTGCTATTACAGGTGATACTGCCTTAGTCTCGGTTATGTACGCCAATAATGAAACAGGCGTGATTTTCCCCATAGAAAAAATAGGGCAGATAGCTAAGGAATATGGTGCGCTATTTCATGTTGATGCGGTGCAAGTAGCAGGGAAAATTCCCCTGGATATGAAGAATAGCACTATAGATATGCTGGCTATCTCTGGTCACAAATTGCACGCACCTAAGGGTATTGCCGCTTTATATGTGCGCCGTGGTACTCGGTTCCGTCCGTTATTAATTGGCGGACATCAGGAACGCGGTCGCCGTGCTGGTACGGAAAATGTGCCTGGTATTATTGCTCTGGGTAAAGCTTGTGAATTGGCACAGGAGCATTTAGCACATATCGACCGGGAACGGGAACTGCGCGATTATTTGGAGAATGGCATTCTTGCTGCTATTTCTGATTGTGCTGTTAATGGTCATCCTACTGAAAGGTTGCCTAATACTACTAATATTGGCTTCAAGTTTATTGAGGGAGAAGCAATATTGCTACATTTGAACCATTATGGTATCTGTGCTTCTTCTGGATCTGCTTGTACTTCTGGGTCTCTGGAACCGTCTCATGTTTTGCGGGCAATGGATCTGCCGTACACAATTTTACATGGCTCGATTCGTTTCTCTTTATCACGTTACACAACCCGCCAAGAGGTTGAGGAAGTGTTAGCAGTGATGCCTACTATTGTGGAGCGTCTCCGGGCTTTATCACCCTTTAAGAACGACCAAGCTAATTGGTTGCAAGAACGACAAGAGGCAACTGTACAGTCCTAAAATTTACAATGTTTTAAGGATTACTACACTTTTGTTTACGCTACTTTTTTGTAGCAAGAATAACAGAAAAACTCAGTTGATTCCGCAACAATGATTGTATAGCTTAAAGAGGGGTATATCTCACGCTAATAACTCACAAAATTGTAGCAGGATTAACAGAAAAAAGATTCCTTAACCTAGAGTATAAATAATATAACTTCTAGGGGTAATGAGTAACTTTAAATGCTGATTACTTGAAAAAATAAATTTAAGAGAAAAAAGGGTTGCTTGAATATAAAAAATGTGAAATACTAATAATATACAAGTTTAACCCACCTCCTAAAAAAATAAATTATTACTCTATAAACTGAGTAGTAATCTTCAAGAAAAAGCGCAACTTTCATCAGTAAAAATTAGGGTGTTCTAAACAATAAGGGCTATGTGGGAATATACTGAAAAAGTAATGGACTTGTTCTATAACCCCCAAAATCAAGGAACCATTACAGACCAGAAAGAAGGGGAAAGGGTTGTTAGCGGTGAGGTAGGAAGTATAGCGTGTGGAGATGCTTTAAGTCTGCACCTCAAAGTCAACGAAACCTCCGGCGAAATATTAGATGCAAAATTTCAAACCTTTGGCTGTGCTAGTGCAATCGCTTCATCTTCTGCTCTGACAGCAATGCTAAAAGGCAAAACCATAGACGAAGCCATGAAGATTAAAAACCAGGATATCGCGGGATACCTGGGAGGGCTACCAGAAGAAAAAATGCACTGTTCGGTCATGGGAGAGGAAGCATTAGAAGCAGCAATATTTAAGTACAAAGGTATTGAAGTAGAAGTTCACGAAGAAGACGACGAAGGAGCATTAATTTGTAGCTGTTTTGCGATTACCGAAAATAAGGTTAAGCGAGTAATTCGGGAAAACAACCTCACAACAGCAGAAGAAGTAACAAATTATGTAAAAGCAGGTGGTGGTTGTGGTTCCTGTCTGGCAGATATTGACGATCTAATCGCATCGGTTTACGAAACGCCAGAACCTACAGCACAACAAATTCCTACAACTACTAAACCAGCAACAAAACTCACAAACCTACAAAAAATTACATTAATTCAACAAGTATTAGAACAAGAAGTGAGACCAGTTCTCGCGGAAGATGGAGGAGATGTTGAGTTATTTGATATAGATGGCGATCGCGTGCTAGTAACACTCAAAGGTGCTTGTGGTACTTGCAGTAGTGCAATGGCAACACTCAAAGGAGCGATTGAAGCCACATTGAAAGAACGAGTAAGCGAAAGCATTGTAGTAGAATCAGTTTAAAAAAGTTGTCAGTTAACAGTTATCAAGGTGTATCTACTAAGTTTGAAAAAATTAACTGTTGACTGAAATAGACAAATAACCAATAAAACGGGTGCATTAATGACAATTATATACACGCAGGTTATGCCTGCTCAAGCTTTAGGGCGAGCGCCTCCGGGCACTCAATGTTGCTGCTAAATACACACTGTTCTTACATGAACAAAATTAATATATGAATGCGATCTGTAAAACCAAAAGCCCTAGAAAACAGCAGCTATATATCAAACACAAACTCTAAGGAAACTTTTACAGAATCAAAATCACATTCATTCAAAATCAAGTCAAACAAACTAACTAACAAAACGGAGAAATCTATCATGCGTCAGATTGCATTTTACGGAAAAGGTGGTATCGGTAAGTCTACTACTTCTCAAAATACTCTAGCTGCAATGGCTAACCGTCACGGTCAGAGAATCATGATCGTAGGTTGTGACCCTAAAGCTGATTCTACTCGTTTAATCTTAAATGCTAAAGCTCAAACTACTGTACTTCACGTTGCTGCAGAGCGCGGTGCAGTTGAAGATGTAGAATTAGACGAAGTATTGAAGCCTGGTTTCGCTGGGATCCAGTGCGTTGAGTCTGGTGGTCCTGAGCCTGGAGTTGGTTGCGCAGGTCGTGGTATTATCACTGCTATCAACTTCCTAGAAGAAGAAGGTGCTTATACCGATCTAGATTTCGTAAGTTATGACGTACTAGGTGACGTTGTTTGCGGTGGATTTGCAATGCCTATCCGTGAAAACAAAGCTCAAGAAATCTACATCGTATGTTCCGGTGAAATGATGGCAATGTATGCTGCTAACAACATTGCTCGTGGTGTTCTTAAGTATGCTCACGCTGGTGGTGTACGTTTAGGTGGTTTAATCTGTAACAGCCGTAAAGTTGACCGTGAAACTGAGTTAATCGAGAACTTAGCAGCTCGTTTGAACACTCAAATGATTCACTTCGTACCTCGCGACAACGTTGTACAACGCGCTGAAATCCGTCGTATGACTGTTGAGCAATACTCTCCAGAGGATAACCAAGCTCAAGAGTACAATACATTAGCTGAGAAGATCATCAACAACGAAAAACTAACTATTCCTACTCCTCTAGAAATGGATGAATTAGAAGAGTTGTTAATTGAGTTCGGTCTATTAGGTGACGAAGACGATCGTCAGAAGCAAATTGCAGAACAAGATGCAGCTTTAAAAGCAGGAAAAGCTTAATTAGCTGAAAATCTTCATAGCAAAATATTAGGGGTGTGATTAGTACACCCCATCTCAAGACACAAGTAGTGCTGAGTTTTGTATTAATCAATTTTGTAGGGGCAGGTTTTGCAGACGATAAAAAAGCACCTGTCCCCACTAACTAATACAAAACTAAAACACCAAAATCTTCAAATATCCGAAAGGGAGATATGTAACATGACATCAGAACAAATCGAACAGAATAAAAAGTTAATTGAAGAGGTTTTAGAAGCTTATCCTGAGAAAGCTGCTAAGAGACGGAAAAAGCACCTCAAGGTGATCGAACAACAAGGAACTGACTGTGGTGTTAAGTCTAATGTAAAATCAGTTCCTGGTGTAATGACAACTCGTGGTTGTGCATTTGCTGGAGCAAAAGGTGTGGTTTGGGGTCCTGTTAAGGACATGGTTCACATCAGTCACGGTCCAGTTGGTTGCGGTTACTACTCTTGGGCAGGTCGTCGTAACTATTACAATGGTGTAACTGGTATTGATACTTTCGGTACAATGCACTTCACCTCCGATTTCCAAGAAAGAGACATCGTTTTTGGTGGAGATAAGAAACTCACCAAAATTATGAATGAAATTGAGACATTATTCCCACTCAATTCTGGTATCACAATTGAATCTGAATGCCCAGTAGGTCTAATTGGTGATGACATCGAAGCAGTAGCTAAGAAAGCTGCTAAAGAATTGAATAAGCCAGTTGTACCAGTACGTTGTGAAGGTTTCCGTGGAGTTTCTCAGTCATTAGGTCACCACATCGCTAACGACACAGTGCGTGACTGGGTTTACGAACCTTCTGCTAAGATTACTGACGAAGAAATTGGTTTTGAAAAGACTCCTTATGACGTATCCTTAATCGCTGACTACAACATCGGTGGTGACGGTTGGAGTTCTCGCATATTGTTAGAGCAAATCGGTTTAAGAGTAGTTAGCCAAGCAACAGGTGATGGTACTTATAACGAAGTATTCATGGCTCCCAGGGTGAACTTAAACCTCATCCACTGCTACCGCTCCATGAACTACATCTGCCGTTATATGGAAGAAGAGTATGGTATACCTTGGGTTGAGTTTAACTTCTTTGGTCCGACTCAAATTGCTAAGTCTCTCCGGAAGGTTGCTTCTTACTTTGACGATACAATCAAAGAAAATACAGAGAAAGTAATTGCTGGTTATCAAAAGCAAGCTGATGAAATAATTGCTAAGTATCGTCCTCGTTTAGAAGGCAAGACAGTAATGATGATGGTTGGTGGTCTCCGTCCACGTCACATTATTCCTGCTTTTAACGATCTAGGAATGGAAGTTATCGGTACTGGTTATGAATTCGGTCACGGTGACGACTACAAGCGTACTGCTGACTATGCTAAAGAAGGTACTCTAATCTACGATGACGTTAGTGGCTACGAATTTGAAGAATTTGCTAAGAAATTAAAGCCAGACTTAATTGCTTCTGGTATTAAAGAGAAGTATGTATTCCAGAAAATGGGTATGCCATTCCGTCAAATGCACTCTTGGGATTATTCCGGTCCTTATCACGGTTATGATGGATTCGCTATCTTTGCTCGTGACATGGATCTAGCTCTCAACAGCCCAACTTGGAACCTAATCAAGGCTCCTTGGAAGCAAGCTAGCTAGTAGAAGTCAGAAGTCAGTAGGGGCGAATGGCTATTCGCCCGTACAGAAGTCAGAAGTGAGTATATAATTCTGAGGCATCTGTTAACAGAATATTAAGATGCGCTCAAGACAGTTAAAAGTATTAATTTTAACCTTTTGACTCTGACTTTTAAGATAAATTTAGTTAAGAAATGGGGTATGCGATCTCCTCGGCAACCCCAATACAGAAACAAAATTTGAGGAATGCAGGGTTGTAGTTAAATTTCTTCTTTCTTCTTCCCTCTTCCTGCCGACCAAATTGTAAATCCTAAGTTATAGAGGAACTAACACCATGAGTCAGAATATAGACAAAATCAAAGATCACTTTCAACTCTTCCAAGAACCAGAATACCAAGAAATGTTCGAGCGGAAGAGAGAATTTGAAGGCGGTGCTTCCAAAGAAGAAATAGAAAAGGTTCGTGAGTGGACAAAAACTTGGGAATATCGCGAAAAGAACTTTGCTCGTGAAGCTCTAACTATCAACCCTGCCAAAGCTTGTCAGCCTTTAGGTGCAATCTTTGCAGCAGCAGGTTTTGAAGGAACTCTACCTTTTGTACATGGTTCTCAAGGATGTGTTGCTTATTTCCGCTCTCACTTAACTCGTAACTACAAAGAGCCATTCCAAGCAGTTTCCTCTTCTATGACTGAAGATGCTGCGGTATTTGGTGGTCTCAAGAACATGACTGATGGTTTGGCAAACTCTTATGCTTTGTACAAGCCAAAAATGATTGCTCTTTGCACCACTTGTATGGCAGAGGTAATTGGAGATGACTTAGGTTCATTCATCACTACCTCCAAGCAGCAAGGTTCAGTACCTGAAGATTTCCCAGTTCCTTTTGCTCACACTCCTAGCTTTGTTGGTTCTCACATCACAGGCTATGACAATATGCTCAAGGGTATTTTGATAGCTCTGACTGAAGGTAAGAAGACAGAAACTGATAATGGTAAAATCAACTTCATCCCTGGTTTCGACCCTTACATTGGCAACATCCGGGATTTGAAGCATATTCTATCTTTAATGGATATTCCTAGCACTATTTTAGCTGACAACGCTGAGAGCTTTGATTCTCCTAACTTGGGTGAATTCAAGATGTACCATGGTGGTACAACTCTGGAAGAAGGTGCTGACTCCATCAATGCTAAGACTACTATTTCCTTCCAGAAATATTCTACTCCTAAGACTCTAGAGTACCTAGCAGAAAAAGGTGGTCAAACAACAGCTACTTATCGTCCCATAGGTATCCGCGGTACTGATGAGTTCTTAATGGCATTGTCTGAATTGACTGGAAAGGCTATTCCTGAAGAGTTAGAAATTGAGCGTGGTCGTACAGTTGATGCTATCACTGACTCTCAAGCTTGGTTACACGGCAAGCGCATTGCTATCTACGGCGATCCTGACCATGTATTAGGGTTGTTGAACTTTACTCTAGAGTTAGGTATGCAGCCAGTTCACGTTGTTGTTACTAACGGTAACGTTAATGGTTTTGAAGATGAAGCTAAGGAATTGTTAGCTAATGATCCTAATGGTAAAGATGCTACTGTTTGGATCGGTAAGGACTTATGGCACTTACGTTCATTGTTGGATACTGAGCCAGTTGACTTGTTGATTGGTAACTCTTATGGTAAGTTCCTACAACGTGATACTGGTACTCCATTACTACGCGTTGGCTATCCTATCTTTGATCGCCACCACCAGCACCGTTATTCTATCTTAGGATACAAAGGCGCATTCAATCTACTCAACTGGATTGTTAATACTATCCTGGATGAGTTAGACCGTGGTAGCATGGAGCTAGGTGTTAACGATACATCTTTTGACTTGATTCGTTAATTCATAAATCATCTAGTTTTTGTAGGGGCAAATGGCAGTTTGCCCCTAATTGCTTTGACAGATATTCAGGGATAAGTTATGGTGGAATTGCTATCTATTCCATATTCCGATTATGGTTCAAACTTCTCCTATTTCCAAAACTATTACTACTCTAGCAGACCTTGAGCAAAAGTTTAAGTTATCTCCCACAGATAATGACCTCTTCTTTCCGGAATGGCAACAAGACTTACCGAAGCTCACTGCTGAAGAAAAGGAGAAGCTAGACCAAATTCAAGGACGATTTTTACGTCATAGAAAACGAAGTTCTCTCACAGAAGGTGTGATTAATCAATTACTAATTGGACCTTTACTTGCTTTGGCAGGTTTATATGATGAACCTTTCTATCTCACCACTGAAGCAAGTGTTGAAGTAGAAGTAGAAGACAAGGATGAAATTTTACGGGGTCGAATTGATACTTTAGTTATTGCACAACAACTTTGGGTTCTCCTGATTGAGTCTAAATCTACTATTGCTTTTTCAGTAGCTTTACCTCAACTAATGACTTATATGATGGCAAATCCCAATCCCGAACGTCCTGTCTATGGCATGATTAGTAGCGGGGATGAGTTTATGTTTGTTAAAATGTTGACGGAAGGTGTTCCCCAATATGATTTGTCTAATGTTTTTTATCTGCTGCTACCCCGCAGGAATCAGTTATATGATGTTTTAAGTATTCTCAAGCAAATTGCCAAAATTATGAGTGCAAATATTGGATAATGAGTGATATAAATTTAAGAGCGATCAGCTCCAATTTTTATACAAAATAAAAACAAAAATTTGTCATTCTTTAAGATTAGTAGGTTTGGTTAAGCGCCAGCGCAACCAAACAACAAGCTCGACACTTACGAACATTATCTTTATATACTCACTATAAAAAATCATCAATCCCACATTCCGCACCACAAAATGTAGTATCGAATCAGGAGTCAGGAGTCAGGAGACAGGAGACAGAATTTTAGAAGAAAATCATAGCTTTCGCGATCAAGTACACGATCAAGCAAGTATTTATGCGTAAATTTTTTACTCGGAATTTGATCGACGAAAAAAGTAATTGAGATGATTTGCATAGTATAAATACCTACCAAGCTACGGATTTATATACTACTTTAAATGCTACAAATTGACGTGCGGAATGTGGGATCAATAATAAAAATTTGTTATTCTTAGGACTTACGCAGATACGCTATATATAGCGCTCAAAACTATTGTCCAACAGTTACTTTCCTCTATAAATAGTGCTTTTGCGTAAGTCCTGATTCTTAAGCAGCCATCTTGTAGGGTGCGTTAATGAAGTGTAACCCACCGCCATCCCAACAAATATTTCGGTGCGTTACGCTTTCCTGCGGAATGCTACGCAAACGCTAACACACCCTACCGGACTAATAATAAAAATTTGTCATTCTCGCTCTGTTGGGTTTCGTTCCTCAACCCAACCTACAAAATGATAATTTCTATACAAAACTAATAATAAAAATTTGTAATCATAATATTAAATACTCTATACCCGCCCCATAGTAGTTAATAAAGAGAATTAATAATATGGCTATGATGACCCCAGGCAAAGTTGCCGAACTATTAAATGAGCCAGGTTGCGAACACAACCATAAAAAAAATAACGGAGATAAAAAACAAAAAGGCTGTCAACAACAAGCAACACCAGGAGCAGCTCAGGGAGGTTGCGCTTTTGATGGAGCGAGTATCGCCCTTGTACCTATTACAGATGCAGCTCATTTAGTTCATGGACCTTTAGGTTGTTCTGGTAACTCCTGGGGAACTCGTGGTAGTCTTTCCTCTAACTCCCACCTCTACAAAATGGGTTTCACAACCGACATGGGTGAAAATGACATTATCATGGGCGGTGAGAAAAAATTAGTGAAGGCGATCGCTGAACTAAAAAAACGTTATCAACCTCCAGCAATATTTGTCTACGCTACCTGCGTGACTTCCTTAATTGGAGATGACCTGGAAACAGTTTGTAAAATCGCTACCAAAAAATTAGAGCTTCCAGTCATTCCAGTTAACTCTCCTGGTTTCATAGGTAGTAAAAATCTAGGTAACCGGGTTAGTGCAGAAGCATTAGTAGATCATGTAGTAGGTACCGCAGAACCAGAATTTACTACGCCCTACGATATTAATCTCATCGGCGAATACAATATCGCGGGTGAAATGTGGGCAATGTTACCCCTGTTTGAAAAACTTGGCATTCGGGTATTGTCAAAAATTACTGGAGATGCTACCTACAAAGAAATTTGTTATGCCCACCGTGCCAAACTCAACGTTATGATCTGCTCTAAAGCTATGATCAACATGGCACGGAGAATGGAAGAGGAATACGGCATTCCTTATATTGAAGAGTCATTTTATGGGGTTGCTGATATTAATAACTGTCTCAGAAATATAGCAGCAAAAATTGGCGATGCTGACTTGCAAGAGCGGACAGAAAAACTCATTGCTGAAGAAACAGCAATTCTCCAAGAAATATTGGAACCCTATCGCCAACGTCTCAAAGGTAAGAGAGTTGTACTCTACACTGGTGGGGTGAAAAGTTGGTCTATTATTTCCGCAGCTAAAGATTTAGGTATGGATGTGGTTGCTACTAGCACCAAGAAAAGTACGGAAGAAGATAAAGCTAAAATCAAAAAGTTGCTTGGTAAAGATGGCATTTTGCTAGAAAAGGGTAATGCCGAAATTCTGCTGAAAGTTATTGCTGACACCAAAGCTGATATGCTCATCGCAGGAGGCCGTAACCAATATACCGCCCTGAAAGCCAGAATTCCGTTTTTACACATTAACCAAGAACGCCATCATCCCTACGCCGGATATCATGGGATGATCGAAATGGCAAAAGAATTAGATGAAGCTCTCCATAGTCCTGTTTGGGAACAAGTCAGACAACCTGCACCTTGGTTAGAGGAATGTCAGTTAGATGATGTTTTAGCAGTTGAAACTTTACCAAGTCTGACTAATATTCCACCCGCAACAGTCAACATTCATAAAAACCCATTATCCACAAACCCTCTGAAACTAAGTCAACCTCTGGGTGCTTCCTTAGCGTACTTAGGAATTAACGGCATGATGCCACTGTTCCACGGAACTCAAGGTTGTACTGCTTTTGCTAAGGTATTATTGGTAAATCACTTCCAGGAAGCTGTTCCCCTGTCTACCACTGCAATGAGTGAAGTGACAACTATTTTGGGAGGGGAAGATAACGTTGATAAAGCGCTACTGACTCAAATTGAGAAGTCTAACCCGGAAGTTATTGGTTTGTTGACCACTGGTTTAACTGAGACCAGAGGCGATGACGTGGAGCGCATTCTGAAGAAATTTAGGGAAGAGCATCCAGAGTTAGATGGGTTCCCCATATTAAATGTTTCTACTCCAGATTATAAGGGTTCTGCTCAGGACGGTTTTGCTGCTACGGTAGAATCTATAGTAGCTTATGATTATGGCGAACCTATTCCTAGGGAAACTAAAAAACCTTTCATTACAATTTTAGCAGCTTCTAGTCTTGCTCCTGGAGACGTGCAGGAAGTTAAAGATATTGTGGAAGGTTTTGGTTTAATTCCCATAGTTGTACCGGATATATCTCAATCTTTGGACGGACATTTAATTGATGATATTTATAGTGCGACGAGTTCGGGTGGTACAACAATAGAGGAATTGCGTAATTTATGCCAGTCCGCGTTCACCTTTGTTATTGGGGAAAGTCTGCGGAATGCAGCGATAATTCTGCAAGAAAAATTTGGCACTCAATATCAAGTGTTTCCTAGGTTAACAGGTTTAGGTGCTGTAGACAGTTTCATGTTAAAGTTGTCTCAGCTAGTTGTGTCTCGTACTGACCCCCACTTAGATAAAGATTGTGAAGTGCCTCAAAAATACCAACGCCAACGCCGTCAGTTACAGGATGCGATGTTGGATACTCACTTCTATTTTGGGCATAAGCAAGTGTCTATTGCCCTGGAACCAGATTTACTTTGGGCAACCAGTTGGTTTTTGCGGGAAATGGGGGCATATATTCAAGCTGCTGTCACAACGACGCGATCGCCATTACTAGAAAAGTTGCCCGCAGAAAATGTGATAGTTGGGGACTTGGGAGACTTCGAGGAAGTAGCAACAGGTTCAGATTTACTAATTACCAATTCTCATGGTAAGCTAATATCTGAGAAGTTAGGTATTGCTCTCTATCGGATGGGAATGCCAATTCACGATCGCCTCGGTAACGGGCAACGTTGTTATGTCGGTTATCGTGGTACAATGAATTTATTATTTGAAATTGGTAATATTTTCCTAGAGCAAGAGGAATCGAAAATTCACACTAATGATTATTCATTATTGTCGCTACGTTAGAAACAAGAAACTAAGTTTGGGCTTGTAGTAGGACTTTGGCAGGAAATATCAAGATTTAAGGCTAAAGCCCAACTACAAACATCTATACCGCTTCAAAACAAGCTTGTTATCAAGAACTAATGGCAGTTTGCTATTAGTTTTTGGTACATACAACAAGGAGGAAAAATAACAATGAAAGTTGCATTTGCAACAACTGATTTTATTCATATAGACGGTCATTTTGGCTCTGCCAAACAAATGGCATTATATGAAGTTGATGACAAAGGATATGAAGTTCTAGCACCCATGTTTTTTGGAGGTAATCTTAGTCAAGAGGCTCCCAAACAAGAGAAACTAGATAAACTTCATGCCAAAGTTGCAGCTTTACTCGACTGCACGATCGTTTATGTCCTAGAAATTGGCGGTCCCGCAGCAGGTCGCTTAATCAATAAAAAAGTGACTCCCATGAAGTCAACTTCAGAAGAACAAACAATTATTGAAGTTCTTGATAGATTGGTAGAAACATTAAAAGGCAATCCTCCCCCTTGGTTAAGGAAAGCTTTACGAAAAGACTCTGTAGCTGACTTAGAAGCTTTACTCGATATCTAATCTCTAACTTAGAAGCTTTACTTGAAGAAGTGTAAAATTATGACTGTTCAAACAGAAACAACAACAACAACTGACATTTATTCCGCTCCTTTTATTAAGGAATTAATTAGAGCAGTTCAAGCTCAAGATTCTTATGGAGTATATAAGTCTTGGTCTTCTGAATTAATTATCAAGCCTTATATTGTTAGTAAGCAAGAAAAACGCCAAATTTCCACTGAAAATGAAGTCGATCCAATGACTTTAGCTCGGATTAAGTTATTCTACAATGCAATAGCAACTTGCATTGAATTAGAAACTAATCAAATTATGCAAGTAGTTATTAGTATCAACCATGAAGGATTTGGTTGGGCACTTGTATTTTGTGGTCGTCTTTTAGTAGTTTCTAGAACTTTACGGGATGCTCAACGTTTTGGGTTTACTTCTCTGGAAAAATTAGAAGATGAAGGAGAAAAAATGGCTAAAGCTGGCATTGAGTTAGTCAAAAAATATAAGGAAGTTTGTAAACTCTAAACAGTAAACTTTTCCTGAGTTTGAGAGGTAAGTTAGATGAATATTCCATGAATATCTAACTGCCTCTATCTAAAAACCTATGGAAATTTTTTTTGCTGGCAAGAATCTAAAAAAAATCAAAATTTTCAACAATTATTGCGATTATTGTCTAGAATAATAAAGAACAAATAGCTACTACTCAATTCAATAAATAAGGGGTTCATCATAATGAAAACATTAACAGATTTCCAAAAGCTCGTAGATGCAGAAGACTTCCTCAGCTTTTTTGACATTCCTTACGATCAAACAGCAGTCAACGTAAATCGCCTCCATATATTAAAAATGTTTTCTGTAGCAATTGCAGAAGTTGATGAAAAAGCAGAACTGGCAGAAGCTGAAAAATTGACAGAATATAAAAAAGCATTAGAGTCAGCTTATCAAACTTTCTTGACATCTAGCGCTCAAGAACAAAAGGTATTTCCATTATTCCAACAAGAACATAAAGATGTAGTTAAATTAACAGAAATTACTGCTGAGTAAGGAGTAAAAGTGTTCGATCTGACACCCAAAGAATTAGAACGTTATAGTCGCCAAATGATGCTTCCAGGTTTTGGTGAGGAAGCACAACAACGACTCAAATCAGCTACAGCAGTGGTCAATGGAGTTGGTGGGTTGGGTGGCACAGTAGCACTGTATTTAGCAGTAGCAGGTGTCGGGAAGCTGATTTTAGTCCGAGGTGGGGAACTACGACTTGATGACATGAATCGTCAAATCTTGATGACAGATGATTGGGTGGGTAAGCTGCGAGTAGACAAAGCTAAAGAAACTCTATCTGCCATTAACCCAGATGTTGAAATCGAAGCTGTACCTGAATATGTCACTGCTGAAAATGCAGACACATTAGTACAGTCGGCAGATATTGCTCTCGACTGCGCCCACAACTTTGACGAACGGAATTTACTTAATGCTGCCTGTGTACGTTGGCGCAAACCAATGGTGGAAGCTGCTATGAATAGCATGGAAGCTTATTTAACTACCATAGTTCCTGGTAAAACTCCTTGTTTGTCTTGTCTATTCCCAGAAAAACCAGAATGGGACCGACGTGGGTTTGGAGTCTTGGGTGTAGTTTCTGGAACCCTAGCTTGTCTAGCAGCTTCAGAAGCAATCAAACAGATTACAGGATTTAGTAAACCCCTGTGGTCACAACTGCTGACAATGGATTTGGATGCCATGGAATTCTCTAAACTTCGCCCTTACCACGACCCAGACTGTCCAGTTTGTGGCTCCCTCAGCAGAGAATTAAAAGCGGAGGAGGAAGTGGTAAAAATTTAACCACAGAAGTTATCACAGCGAACAGTTTCTAGTTAAATCTTTGGTTTAGCCTATAAATAGGAAATTTATAGGAAAGGTTATATTTATACGATATGCTTTCGCGCTGAAACTGAAACTGAAATTTCAAAAATCAGGGTGCAATATTTCTACTAATTTAGTCTCACACAGTGCTGTAAAGAGCGATCGCCCCGTTCCTATAATTTCCTAAGTGCCAATTGCTTAAACCAGACAACAGGCGGATGTCGTCGCCTATCTGGGTAATTATGTCATCGGTAAGTCTAAATTATTTTTCTTCAAAATTATGACTATAAGTTTAACAGAAAAAGCCGCTTCTCAACTTACCAAGTTCCTGAAAGACTCAAATCAAGGCATCCGCATCTCTGTTGTGGATGGTGGTTGTAGTGGCTATGAGTATTCCTTAAATATTGCTAAAGCTCCCAAAGAAGATGACTTGCTACTGGAAAAGGATAACTTACAAATATTTATCGATCCTAAAAGTGCTCCTTTATTAGAAGGAGTTATAGTTGACTACATCGAAGGTTTAACAGAAAGCGGCTTAAAGTTTATTAACCCTAACGCCACAGAAACTTGTAGTTGCGGAAAGTCCTTTCAAGCAGGTGGTTGCACTCCAACAGGAGTACCTTGCAGTTAATATAGCTTTCAGCACTCAGCATTCAGCATTCAGCATAAAGACTGTGGCTAATAGCTGATGACTTGTTAACACAGTTTACGAGATTAATAACAACTAAAAAAAGAAGTATCTCATTAAACAATGGCTACTTACAAAGTACAACTAATCAAAGGTAAGAAAAAGCAACCCCCCGAAATTGATATCACCATCGAAGTTGATGAGGATACATATATTCTTGATGCAGTAGAAGACGCTCATCCAGACCTAGAATTCCCTTTTTCTTGTCGTGCAGGTTCTTGTTCTAGTTGTGCTGCAAGAGTAGTTGAAGGAGAACTCGATCAAGAAGACCAAAACTTCTTAGACGACGAGCAGGTAGAAAAAGGGTGGTCACTCTTGTGTGTAGCTAAACCAATGTCTGATTGCGTTATCAAAACTCACCAAGAAGCTTATTTAGTCTAACACAACTTGTAAATAATTATTAGGGACGTTCCATGGGACGTCCCTATTAAATTTTTGGCTTATAAAATCTTTGGTTGCATTTTCTTAGTAATGTTAATCAGTTGCCACTATAATATCCTATGCCTTACCGTTAAGTCTTGAAATCCTCGTCTGAAGATGATTTCGCCAACTTCCAACTCTGGGCAATGTCAAACAAACGTCTTAATCCTTTCCATAAACATTTTATTCCTGGTTCTCCGTCTTTGTTTTCTGTCCAAAAATCCTCCCAGCTTTGCAATCCAAATAATTACCGTTTTTATCGGTGGAGCTACATTGGGCGGAACACTTTTTTTATGTATATAGCAATATAACGATTGCTACTCATCTTGACTGAATACTAATTCACTACTCATATCGGGATTATTTCTGCCCTCGTATAACAACCATAGTAATCTCCATCCTACGATAGCATAAGTGGCTAATGCTTTTTTTATGGCTCCAGTAGTGATAAGGCACCCTAAAGTAACCTTATATATATTAGTGTTCTTGTTGCGAAAACACAACATAAGGTCTTGACACTTATTGAAAATTATTCTAGATTAAGATCAGGCAACTAATGAAATTATTAGCAATAAAGACACGGAAGAAACATGAGTAAGATCGGTTTATTTTATGGGACAACCACAGGCAAAACTGGAGAGGCAGCCGAAGCGATTCACGCAGAATTCGGTGGTGATGACGTTGTTGAACTCAAGGAGATTTCTGACTGCGAGCCAGCAGATCTTGCTGAATATGATTGCCTGATTATCGGCAGTTCAACCTGGAACACTGGAGAATTACAAGACGACTGGGCTGCCATATATGATGATCTAGACGGTATTGATTTCACTGGCAAAAAAGTTGCTTATTTTGGTACAGGAGATCAAATTGGCTATTGTGATAACTTTCAGGATGCTATGGGCATGCTCGAAGAGAAAATCAGTGGCAAAGGAGGAACAACCGTTGGTAACTGGCCAAAAGATGATAGTTACGAAGGATTAATGAGGTCTAAAGCTTTTCTGAAAACTCCTGAAGGAAAGCCACAAAAGCCAAGAGTCTTTGTCGGGTTAGCCCTCGATGAAGATAACCAATCAGATTTAACGGAAGAGCGCATTAAAACTTGGGTAGCTCAGATAAAACCTGAGTTTGGCCTGTGATTATGTTATCTTAAGGAATTATCCTGATCAGTGGATTATCATCCTTAATCAATAATTTTGCCCACCGTCCCCATATTAATGATATGGATAATGATGGTGGGCAAGTCTTTAGAATTGTTTAACTAACCTTCTCCTTCTATATCTAGAGAACTATGCCTTACCATTATCTTCTGAATCGCTTATGATAATTGAATCATAACCGCAAAACTAAATTAAGAGGAATAATTGTCAATGCAGTCTTGGGCAGAAGAAGAATTGGAAGACACAGGATTACCAGATCAAAGATTAAATCGACGACTGATCAAGATTGTTGAACAGGCATTAGCCCAACCTTGTGTGACTATTCCTCAAGCAAGTGAAAATTGGACGGACACTAAAGCCACTTATGATTTTTGGAAATCGGAACGATTTGAATACGGTGATATAATCGAAGGTCATCGTCAAAAAACCTTACAACGGTCAGAAAAAGAAGAACTGGTTGGTAGTGCATCAGTAAAGTGTGGGAATGGTAATATGAACATTGTCCCTTAATAGTTGAAACGATGATGGAATGTCCTCTCTGTGGTGATCACAAAGTCCACAAGCACGGAAAAAACAGTTAATGTTGCCAACGGTACTATTGTCCCGAATGTCTACAAACTTTTCCTGCGGAATGCTGGGCAAACACGCTCTACTTTCCATACCCTACAGTATCGTCGGCAAATTGAACCAGAAAAAATGCGTATAGTTCTGCAAGCTGATGTTGAGGGTAGTAGTTTAAGAGGAATTAGCCGTACAGTAAATCTATCCTATAATACAGTAGTGAGCTTGGTGAGAGCTGCCTCTCAAAAAGGACAAATGATTCATAATCCTCATGTACGGGCATATCGAAACCTCACAAATCAGTGGAGATGAATTTTGGTATGAATGTCCAAAAAAACAGGCATCACTGCTAGTTGAATGAACTCAGAGCAGGTGATTGTTGGATCGGGATGACTCAAGGATCCTCAAGTGGATTGATTCTCACAGGGAGAGTTGGTAAGCATACTGACGAATTTATTGAAGAACTGATAGTTAATACAGAAGGTAAAACTAACTGTAGACAATGGCATACCGATGATTGGGGAGGATATGAACGAGCCGGTGCCTCCTGAAATTAAGCATATGATCGGAAAAGACCAGACACAGCAATTATAGCGCTGTGCGCAGGCAACAGCTCATCTGGCAACAGCTCATCTGGCAACAGGGGGAGTAAATTGCCGATAATATAAGACTTTTAGCTATTTAGCCCCTCCTGCGATTTGTAAAGATACCAGCGCTCATTGCTATAGAGCGAACGAATGGAATTGTCAGACAACAGAATGGCCGATGGCATCGCACCCCAGAATAAATTTGCTAAGGTTTGGGAGCAGACATTAATAATAGTGAGATTAGCGTTCGCGGAGCGTGGCGGAGCGCCGTATCGCCTATTTCAATTGGATTTGGAT